>NZ_JBSWYH010000021.1:0-117583 GCF_056161025.1 Roseibium sp. AWQ4_254 | reverse complement strand
ACGCCGTGAAAAGCCAGCTCGCAATCATGTTCGAAGACCGCTTCCTAATGGCGTAATCAAAGCGCCAGGGCACAGAATTCCGGACAGTCTCGTCCGACACCGCCAAAGGCTTCCAGGTCCTGCCCCGCAGCTGGGTCGTGAAACGCACATTCGCATGGTTCGGACGATGCAGAAGGCTGGCAAAGGGCCGGGGAAAGTCCGTCGAAAGCGCCAAGGCTTCTGTCAGAATTGCCAACATCAAGGTCATGACACACAGGATCGCAACCTATTGTGTAATCTCATGAATTCTCGACTCGGGCTCGCAGAGAGTGAGCCTATGCCATTCAAATCGTCCTTGGCGCGAGAGGCTGACCAGCCAAGAAGGCGTGACTGGTACAACGCCAAACGGCCCCGCATGGGCATCAAAGGCAAAACGCCACTTCCGGCCCTAAATGGAACAACCTGGTCAGTAACCACATCTAGGCGCTTTCCCGGTTGCGGATCTTTTCCAGCTTTTCCGGTTCGGCAATCACATCTTCCAGCATTTCCGGCAAATCCGGACTGACAAGACCGGCAGATATCACCAGCTTGGCCGCATCCTCGACCCCCATGGTCAGTTCAATGACATCTTCCTTGGGCACGAACAAAAGAAAGCCTGAGGTCGGGTTGGGCGTGGTTGGCAGAAACACGGAAACCGTCTCTGCCTTGACTTTTAGCCGCTTGGCGACTTCCCCGCGGGTTTCAGTGGAAATGAACACGATAGCCCACAGGCCCCGGCGGGGATATTCGACCAGAGCCGCCTTGCTGAAACTGTTGCCCCGATCATCAAGCACTGTCTCAAAAATCTGCTTTAACCCGCTGTAAATATTGCGGACAAGCGGCATCCTCCCGACAATACCTTCGCCGATACCAATCAGGCTACGGCCCAGGAAGTTCGCCGCCAGAAAGCCGACAATCGTCAGGACGAAGATCGCAACGATCAGCCCGAACCCGGGAACCGGAAACGGCAAATAGGTGTCCGGATTGTAAATCTTGGGCACGAACGGCTTCACCCAGCCATCCACCCATTTGATAAAGGTCCAGGTCAGCCACAAGGTGATCCCGATGGGCCCGGCAATCACAAGGCCCGTCAGGAAATAGTTCCGCAATCGTGTTGCTGCGCCGGGCCGGTGGCCTAATTTGTGCGCGTCTTCTGTTTTATGTTTCGTCCGGCTCATGTAAAACCTGATCGGTATCCTCTTGAGGGCACACCCCACCATCCGCATCCACTAGATAAGCATCTTTATCGCAGTGCGGTATCCTTCGCGAACCTTATTTTTCAGCGACACCCCAAAATGCCGAAAGCGGAGTGAAAGCAGTGCGGCGGTTTACCTTCAAACTTCTTGGCACTGGCTGTATCGGCCTCGGTCTTGTCGGCGCCTTTTTGCCGATCCTGCCAAGCACCATATTCTTCATACTTGCCGCTGCGTGTTTTGCCCGCTCCTCCCCGGCACTTGAGGCCCGTCTTTTAGGCCATCCCGTATTTGGCCCGCCGGTGATCGCCTGGCGGGAACATGGCGCGATCTCAAAGAAGGCCAAGATCCTGGCGATGGCGGGAATGGCCTTCGGCTATGGGTTCTTTTGCCTGATGTCCACACCAGCACCCTGGCTGGCTGCCCTGGTCGGCCTGGTCATGCTGGCTTGTGCCTGGTTCGTTGCAAGCCGCCCTCTTCCGCCGCAAGACCACAGCTGATGCCCCGCCCGCAGCGGCCTGAACATGCCGATTGCCGGTCACGAGCGCCTGATCAGATGTCGGGTATCAGCCTTTTGCCAAGGGCGGCAGAGGTCTCGCGCACATAGCCGAGCTTGTCATAGAAGGACAGAACCGGTTCATTGCCTTCCCGCACAAACAGATTGATCTTCGGGCAGCCAAGGGCAATCAGAAAATCCTCGCAATGCGCCATCAAGCGCTTGCCCAGGCCCTCCGCCTGGTGCTCCGGATCGATGCACAGGTAATAGATCGCCCCGCGGTGCCCGTCATAACCGGCCATGACCGATCCCACCACCTGTCCGTCCTGCTCCAGCAAGAAAAACCCGCCGTTGGCATCCGACAGTTTCCGGTCAATGTCTTTGTCAGGATCGTTCCATGGCCGGACCAGACCGCATTTTTCCCAAAGGGCAATGACGCCCTGGCGATGGCTTTCTTCAAACTGCGTGATGTGCATGGTCACCGATTGAGAGCTCTTTGTTTGCTGAGGAGACCGCAAGGTCCCTGCCACCTTAAGGTTTTAAGGCAATGGGCAGCTTACGAAGGCGACAAGTCACTCGAAAAATGTCGTTTCTTCAAGTGATTTCTGCATGGTATGGATCAAGATGTAGAAGCCTTTCAAGGCTTCCATAACACTGTCAGTGTCCTTTGATCCGACCGATTGCGTGTATCTGATTTTGTGAAAACACCCGTTCAGCAGCGCCATGGACGCTATGGTGACCTTGTGCTGTCCCTTCGTCGACACGGTGAAGTAAACGGCTTCCTCAACAAGGCGCGACGTATCCAAAAAGACGTCCGGCACGAGATAGGGATCTGATAGGTTCACGTCCGGGATCATCTTGCGCTGAAAATACTCTATTTCCTGAACAGCATAGGCCAGCTGCTTGGCCGCATCGCTCCGGTCCGGAGCCTTGATCCCAAAATCGTATATGTAAAAGGTTCCCTTGGCATAGTCCCCTTTGAACGGAAAGGATACGCCGTATTTCGGGTCAGAGTAAGTCTCAGGCGTGCCGATGTGCCAGGAGCCGCTTTCAAACAGTGCGAAATCGGGAATTTTGCACGCGGCCAGCGCAAAAGACGGACTTAGGAACAAAGGGCAAAAAGCGGCCAGAACGATCCTTAGGGTGGCAAAGGTTTTCAAATGATCGCCCCCCGTTTTCTGCCCAAAGGCGCGGCTACCAACCGTTGCAGCGCCCTATTCCACCGTGACCGATTTGGCCAGATTGCGTGGCTGGTCCACATCCGTTCCCATGAACACCGCCGTGTGATAGGCAATCAGCTGAACTGGCAGGGCATAAATGATCGGGGCGACCATGTCGGACATGTCCGGCAAGATCACCGTGCTTTCGGCAGCCCCGCCGCTTTCTTCCGCCCCGCGGGCATCGGTGATAAGCACGATGCGGCCGCCGCGTGCAGCCACTTCCTGCATATTGGAGACGGTTTTCTCGTAAATCCCATCATAGGGTGCGATCACAAAGACCGGCATATTCTCGTCGATCAGCGCGATCGGACCGTGTTTCAACTCGCCAGCCGCGTAACCCTCCGCGTGAATATAGGAGAGTTCCTTCAGCTTCAGCGCTCCTTCCAGGGCCAGGGGAAAGTTGGTCGAGCGCCCAAGATAAAGCGCGTTGCTCGCCTTGGAGAGGGGCTGGGACAGTTTTTCAATGTCGTATTCCGCCGCCAGCGCTTTCAGAGCCAGACTTGGCACTTCGGTCAGTTCTGTCACCAGGGCCTGTTCTTCGGCTTCCGTCAAGACGCCCCGTTCCCGGCCGGCCTGAAGGGCCAGCGCGGCCAGTACGGCCAGCTGGCAGGTAAAGGCCTTGGTCGAGGCAACGCCGATTTCCGGGCCCGCAATTGTCTGGAAGACGGTGTCGGCTTCCCGCGCGATGGTGCTTTCCGGCACATTGACGACGGCCCCAATGGCAGCTCCGTTTTCCTTGCAATAGCGCAGGGATGCGAGCGTATCAGCGGTTTCTCCGGACTGGGAAATGAACAGCGCCGCATCCCGGCTGCTGACCGGGGCTTCCCGGTAGCGGAACTCGCTTGCAATGTCGATTTCCACCGGCAGGCGGGCGTATTTTTCAAACCAGTATTTCGACACCAGACCGGCAAGATAAGCCGTTCCGCAGGCTGAAATGATCAACCTGGACAACCCGGCGAAATTCAGCTTGTCCGTTCCGGCAACATCGGCCGCCTTACGCGAATAGTCGAAATAGCGCGACAGGGTATGACCCAGCACTTCGGGCTGCTCATGGATTTCCTTGGCCATGAAGTGCTTGTAATTGCCCTTGTCCATCAAGTTGGAGGTGACGGAGGACTTAGATTCCGGTCGCTCGGCCGGCTGGTTGTGCTGATCAAAAACCTGAACGCCGCGTCGGCTCAAAACCGCCCAGTCCCCCTCCTCAAGATAAGTAATGCGGTCCGTGAAAGGCGACAGGGCAATCGCATCAGAGCCGAGGAACATTTCCCCCTCGCCATGGCCGACGGCCAGCGGCGAGCCCTTGCGGGCACCAATCATCAGATCTTCGTGCCCGGCAAACAAAAGCGCCAGGGCAAAGGCGCCGCGCAGCCGTGGCAGCGTGTCGGCAACCGCTTCCTGAGGCGACTTACCGCTCGCACAGGCGAGATGAAGCAAATGGGCGACGACTTCCGTGTCCGTGTCGGTGCTGAGCACTGCGCCTTTGGCAACCACCTCGTCCCGAAGATCCAGATAGTTTTCGATAATGCCATTGTGAACGACGGCGACAGACCCGGCCTGATGGGGGTGGGCATTGGTCACGGTCGGTGCACCATGGGTTGCCCATCGGGTGTGGCCGATCCCGGCGGTTCCGGGCAAAGGCGCCGCTGCCAGCGCCTCTTCCAGTTTGCGTAATTTGCCTTCTGCCCGGCGGCGCACCAGCTGGCCGTCGACAAGGGTCGCAACACCGGCGGAATCATACCCCCGGTATTCCAGCCGCTTGAGTGAATCGACAATAAGCGGAGCCACTTTGGAAGCCCCCAGGACGCCAACAATTCCGCACATGAAAATGTCCTCTTCAAATAGCAGCAAGCTAGTCTTCACTTAGTCGTCATCACTTAGACGAAGGAGTGCTTCCTGTTGAAATCAATACGTGTTTCAGAAAATGTCAGGGGCACCTGGTCAGGCACTCCGGGTCTTGTCAGCCTTGGCCTTTTGCAATTCGTCCCGCTTTTGCGCGGCGCGGCCTTCCTTGACCACCTGCCGGGCCCGGCCAAAGGCAAGCGCATCCTTTGGAATATCGTCCGTAATCACGCTGCCTGCGGAGACAAAAACCCCCTCCTCCAGACGCACCGGGGCAACAAGGGTGGAATTTGACCCGACAAAGCTGCCCGCGCCGATTTCCGTTCGGTGCTTCATAAATCCATCATAGTTGCAAGTAATTGTGCCTGCGCCGATATTCGACTTCGCCCCGATGCTGGCGTCGCCAATGTAACTCAGGTGATTGGCCTTTGCGCCAGCGCCAAAAACGGCATTTTTCACTTCCACAAAATTGCCGATCTTCACGTCCTCACCAAGAATCGCACCGGGTCTGAGACGGGCATAGGGGCCCACAACGCAGCCGGGACCGACATCGGCACCTTCCAGATGACTGAACGCCCGGATGCGAGCCCCGGCAGCCACCGTCACCCCTCCGGCGAAAACCACATTCTGTTCCACGGTCACCCCGGGCTCCAGAACCGTATCATGGGCGAAAAAAACCGTCTCCGGGGCCAGCAGCGTGCAGCCATCTGCCAGCGCCTGACGGCGGCGTCGTTTTTGGTAATCCTGTTCGCAGGCGGCCAGCTGCTCCCGTGTGTTGATACCCTGGGTCTCCACCTCGGAGGCTTCGACCGCAACCACGCTCAGCCCGCGCGCATTGGCGAGTTCCACAGCGTCGGTCAGGTAATATTCGCTCTTGGCGTTGTGATTGCCGATGGCCCCGATCAGGGACAGGGCTTGCTTGCCGGAAAAACCCATGACCCCGCAATTGCAGAACGTCACTTTCCGCTCGTCTTCACTGGCGTCCTTTTCTTCGCGGATTGCTTTCAGGCGGCCCTCTTCAACCAGCAACCGGCCGTAACCGGAAGGGTCTTCAGTTTCAAACCCAAGCACAACCACATCCGCCCCATCCGCCAGGTGCTTGCGTAAGGTCTGAAGCGTTTCCGGCGTGATCAAGGGCGTATCACCAAAAAGCACCAGAACATCGTCCGGAGCCTGTTCGAGTGCGGGCTGCGCAGACAGGACAGCGTGGGCCGTTCCAAGCCGCTCCTGCTGAATATAGCAGCGCGCTCCGGGCATGCGTTCGGCCACCAGCGCCTCAAGGTCCGCCATACCCGGCCCAGAGACAACGGCCACCGTGTCAGACCCCGCCTCTTCAAGCGCCTTCAGCACATGGCCCACCATTGGCAGGCCTCCAATTTCATGCAGCACTTTGGGCAACTCCGACTTCATACGGGTGCCAAGACCAGCTGCAAGGACAACAGACAGGCAAGAACGAGCAGTCATGAAAAATCCATCTATAAAAAAGCGGATGCAGTTCGGATGATCGGAGCTCTATATGCACCGATCCACAGAACATTAAAAGATCTGACGGTCAGAGCATTTTCGTTTTAGGTTCGTTAACCATAATGACCGCCTGATGCAGTATTGTTACTCAGATTCGTGATCAGGATCCGGAAAAAGACCTCTTGTTCGAACCGCAGGCCCCTAAGACACCCCGTGAGATAGTCCGGGACACTTTCACGCCGCCGCGCGTGGGCCTGTTGTCGTGGGCATTTGCCGCTCTTGTTATGGGGACTATCGGTCTGGCGTCCTATCAATTCGGCAGCAAAGCATTTTTTGTGGGCGACCGGCCGGCCGCAAGGGCACCTGGTCTGCTCCTTCCCCCTCAAGGCGCGGTTGAAACGACCGCCTCGCTTGTCTCGACTGTGCCGCATCACCGGGACCCAGCTACCACATCAGCACGACAACAGCCCGGCTTCGCCGCCTTGCGTGGCCTAAGCCTGGAACAGAGCCAGATTGAGGTGCTGCAAAAGGAAGTCGTCGGCCTGAGGCGGCGGCTCATGGCCCTGTCTGAGCAAAACATGGCCTATTCCCGGCGGATCGCGGCCCTGGAAGCGGAAATCGCCGTTGCAAAGCCTGATCCGGCTTCAGCAACGGTCCCCGCCATCGCCCCACCTGTCCCTGAGGCCGCCTCTCTTGAAGACACGCCCCCTGTGCCCCGGCCCGGTGCGGTGTCCTCATTGCCAAAACAAATACCTGATTCAGAGACAGGGAATGTAGCCGCTAAGCAGGCAACAACACCGCATGCCAAACCGGCTCGCCCCCCTGCATCGCCAGACATCCAGGCTGAAACCAGAACAGCAGCGACCTCCCCAAAATTTGAAGAGGCCCTGAAGCGGGCGAAACGAAAGATCAGCCTGTCCAAGAACTTGCCGCCGCCCGACACGACGCCGGCGCCAGAAGTGGCGCAAAACGCACCGGTGCGCATCATCTCCCAAGCTCCACCTCTGGCCTCATCCCCGCAAGAAACCCTGCCTGATATGACGGACCAGAGAGATCCTGGTGTCACCGGGGCCATTCACGGTCCGGAAACGATTGCCAATCAGACATTTGACAGCACACCGACCCGCACGACAGAAGCTCCGCGGGTGCTGAGCCCGTCCAGCCCGTCCGGCAAGATCAAGGGGGGGAGCCACAGTGCGATCCAACGCAGTGATTTCGGGGCAGTCATCGGCCACTACCCGTCTCATGCAGCAGCGGCAAAAGCCTGGGCGGACTTTAAGGAGCAGAATGAAGAACGCATGCACGACCTGCGGCCACTGCTGCTGAAGCGCCAGCGCGAAGACGCCGGCATTGCCCTGATGATCGGCCCCTTTGCAAATGCAGCCGATGCCTCTATCGCCTGCCTGCATCTTCTGGCCATGACAGAGCTGTGCCGTCCGGCCCTCTATGCTGGCGACCCGCTGACGACGACAGCCAGGATCCGGGACACTGTATTCTGACCCTCTTGCCACCTGCATTAATTCAAATGACATCTTTCAGTGACTTGAAGATCAATATACTTTTCAGTATATTAAAATACTTTTCTCAATTTATGATTTAAAATTCAGATTGCGGTCATTAGAATGGCAAAAATCCGTCTTGTCTTCTCGGAGAACACGTCCGATTGCGCGCATTGGTAAATTGAGACTGTGTCGCGTTCATCGCGTGTCAAGCACTCTGGATGCGGATTGCCCTAACCAATGGTCTGGAAGACCGGAAAGGTTTCCAGAAGCCAGTAAGACAGAACCGCCATCTGACCTGTCAGGAACATGACGCCGGTCAGAACCAGCACACCGCCCATGGCTTTTTCAACGGTCCCCATATGTTTGCGGAAACGTTTCATGAAGCCCAGAAACGGCCCGGCAAACAGCGCGGCGAGCAAAAAGGGAATACCGAGCCCAAGCGCATAGGCGCTCAAGAGAAGCGCCCCCTTCCCGACCGTATCTTCAGAGCCTGCCACAAACAGAATGGCTGCCAGAATCGGACCGACACAGGGCGTCCACCCGAAGCCGAAGGCCAATCCGATCACATAGGCGCCGAGGGCTCCGGCCGGTTTCTTCTCCACATGCACCCGCGCCTCCCTGTAGAGCAGACCGATCCGGAACACCCCGAGAAAATGCAGCCCCATCACGATGATGGCCGCCCCGGCGATGTAGCCAAGATAGTCCAGATAGGCCCGGATAAACTGACCGAGGAAACTGGCTGTCGCCCCCAGAAGCACAAAGACGGTCGAAAACCCAAGGACAAAAGCAACCGCGCTGAAAAAGACCCGTCTGGACGCCTCCCGGTCTTCCCCCGCCTCACCCGTGAGCTGATCCAGCGACACACCTGCCAGAAACCCGAGATAGGGCGGTACGAGCGGCAAAACACAAGGAGAGACAAAAGACAGAACGCCCGCCAGCAGGGCGCCGATTGTTGTTACATCCTGGATCATCGGTGGTGTGGGTCCGGTTGGCCGAAGTTAAAGACAGGTCGATATCGTCTCATCGTGGTAATACCGCCACCGGCTGCAATTACAAACACAAAAGCGCTCACCTTTTGGAGAGGCGCTGCTGAGATCCGGCCGGCCTTGCCGCTTCCATAGCAAATCGTGTTTGACCGGTTTTGTCTTTCGCAGCCTGATATCAAAAATGTCAACGCAGGAGACAAGGCAGATCCGGTCAAATGGCGCTGCCTTATCGCCCGATGCTCTGATCAGGCAAAAGGCCGTGTTCGGCGAAAAACTGCGCCGCGCCCGGATGGAGCGGCACCTCCGCGCTTGAAGCGGCCAGATCCGCTTGTTCCAGGCCACTCAGCGCTGGATGAAGCGTTTTGAACTCATCGAAGTTTGCGGCAACGGCTGCAACCAGGACCCTGACAACATCTTCCGGCATTTCAGAAGTGGTTACGACCGACGCCCCCACGCCGAAAGAGCGGACTGGCGTTTCAAGGCCATAGAGCCCCGCCGGAATACTTGCTGCCCTATAGTAAGGCGCCTCGGTAGCGAAGGGCTCCAGCGCAGCCTCATGAAGCCCGATAAGACGAATGCCGCATTGCTCCTGCGTTTCTTCAATCAAGGCTGCCGGATGGCCGATCAGGACAAAATAGGCGTCAATTGCTCCGGAGCACAACTCCTCTGGAACCGCAGAGCTGCCTGTATGGGAGAGCGCGATGTTGTCAGCATCCGTCCAGCCCAGCAGCTCGGCAAGGGTTTGCCAGGAGGCAAACGAGCCCGACCCGGCCGCTCCGATATTGATCCTGGCGCCTTTCAAATCTTCAAGGGAACTGAACCGGCTTGTGTCCCGCACCACAAGCGTTGCGACCTCGCGATGCAGTGTCAGAACCGTTCTCAAATCCCTGAACGGACCATCTTCCTGAAAATTCGAGGTCCCGAGATAGGCATGATGCAGCCAGTCGGACTGCGCAAACCCGAAATCAAGACCACCGGACCGGATCTGGCGGATATTGGTGATCGTGCCAAGCGTGGATTCAACCGAACAACGGATCCCATGCCCGGCCCGGGTCTCGTTGACAAGTTTGCAAGCCGCGCCGCCCGCCGGATAATAGACACCGGTCACGCCTGCAGTGCCAAGCGTGATGAAACGTTGCTGCAGCGCGTCTGCCGCTTGGGCCGGGGCAGACACTCCCGCGGCGATCCCCATGAGCAGAACCGGCAGTTGGCATGACACCAAGCAGACCAAGATCCGCCATTGCCAAGGTCTTTTCGTACATCTTCGCAAGCACATTAGAACCGGACCTTATTGCTACAACACCATAGGCTCCAAAAGACGTAACGTATAACAAAGTTTATACATAGCGCTATTAATCCAGACCGTTCTGACCGGGCTTGGAGGGTCTTCGGCCAAGAGCGCGTCGCGGTTGAGACGGGGTCTCGGGCCAGACGTGCGACAACGTACGAAGTCCCTCCGAGCGCCGCCTCCGGTGACCCATTCCCGCTCAACGGCCATCGTTGCTCCGCTTGCCCGGTCAACAGCACCGGGCCGCGCGATCCGCCAAGAGCATGTCGCGTTTTTCCAGATTGAAACTGCTTTGTCTTTTGCGTTGAAGTCTTTGATTTCAGGCAGCGAAAGGCAAATCCGATGAAAAGCGACTTGCTTTCGCCGATAATCGGAAATGGGGCCTCAAAGAGGTTATGCTCGACTGCGATTGGAACTGCGTGGCTTGACCAAATTTGGACAACACTCTCAAAAGCAAATTGCGATCTATTGATCTCAAAGGCAGCGGTTCCAAAGTGAAAGACAAATATCATACCAACCTCAATAGCTAGGAACCGATCTGACCGTGTTTGGGGACTGTTCGGCAAGGAGCAGGTTGCAGGGCGATATGGTTTATCGTTCAAAACCTGGGACGCAGCTGAACAGTCCTCAAACACGGCCTCGGTGGCCTGCTCCGGCCCGCCGGACTGCGTTGCGCCGCTTGAACGGCCAACCAGGCCGTCCTGCGCAACGCGCCTTGCCGGCAAATCCCGACCAGCGCCATCAGATGGGTTTCTATCTATTGAGGTTGGTATAATTCCCCCTGTCCAAGGGCCTCACATTGGCGGAAAAACAGATCAAAACGAAGCGCTAGAATCAAAAAAGGCGCCAAAGCGCCTGACCCTTCGACAAATGTCTCTTTCAAAACACCCAGGCCCCCACCCCAGGGCCACGGGTTAGGGGCAAATCTAGTTCGTCCGCCCTCCCCGGATCACTTCAAAAAGCATCCCGGACAGTTCTTCTTCGGGTTTACCATCCCGCAATCCCTGACGCCATTGGTCGATAATCAAACGCAAGCCAAGAGTTTCCCGGCTATGGGGCAAATCTCCAATGAAACCTTCAAAAAACGTATCAAGCCGGTCGCGGTCAATAACGCCTTGTTCAATCAGGGCGTGAATGAGCGTCATCGTCGCGGCGATGTGCCCTTTCACGAAATCGAACTCAACAGAGTTCGTCTGTGTGTCAATTGTTGTTGTTTGCATGTAACCTCGCTCGTCCACAATAAACTTACATCACAAATCAAAACCGCGCCACCTGACAGTTTTTCCAGTAGAATAACCATTATTTTCAATGCAATGAATATTTAATTTAGAAATATAGGTATTCCTATTACTTCTGCCTAACCTGAACTGCCGTTCAGTAGACAATATTCATTATATTCAAACCTCCGCACATATATCAGGCCCTCGCTCTAAACGTCCAGCCTTAAAAGCAAATACGGCCCGCTGAACACTTCTTTGGGCGTGGTTCGTCACCTTAAAACAACACTTTGCCCTTAAACGGTCGATAAACAGGGTTTGAAAGATGCGCCGGGATCAGAAGGCCCGCTTCAGCAGACCATTTTGCCAATTCCTGTCAGTTTTCCGCAGGGCTGTTGAAAAAATGAATTTTGCCTCTTGCAATGTCCCCGGTGTCGTCATAAACACACGCCACCAACGCGGCGGCGCCATCAAATCAGCGCCGCATTGCTCCGGAAATTGGTGAGAGCCGATAGCTCAGCTGGTAGAGCAACTGACTTTTAATCAGTAGGTCCAGGGTTCGACCCCCTGTCGGCTCACCAAAGTTCCGGACAGGTTTTAAAGCTCCTTTTCAAAGAATTTGCTTCATTGGTTGAATGAATGGGACCGTTTTCGTTGTCCTTTTCGATCTCCGCTTTTCCGGCCACTTGTACATAGCGTCCGAAACCTTGCAAAACTGCTGTGACACTGACCTCCGAACGCTCTTCACATCCGCCCGGTGCTCTCCTCTGCTCCCATGCTGACACGGCAATGGGGATACCGGTTGAAGCGGCGGTGGGCGAAGTGGCGATAGAGCCAACTTGTGAAACTGTAGGTGCCCGGCAGGGACACAAGCCTTGCCAGAACGGACCAGCCGGCGAACTGGCTCCAGAGCACGATAAAGGCATCAACACCTGTCTTGAGATCTCCGGCACCATCCCGCACACGCAGATATAACAAGGCATCCGCCTGGCAGAGACCGGTTCCAGCAAGCGCCGACGGGTCACTGGCAATGTCATGCCAGACGATCGCTTGTTTTGAAGGTCTCTTTTTGAAATAGCCAATTTCGCGGGAACACAGCCCGCACTTGCCGTCGTAATAGACCGAAATCATACCGCCTCCTGACATAATGCCTATCGTCTACGGCGGGCAGGTGCGGCCGGATTGGAATACGCTTAAACGCATGGCGGTGCGCTCAAAGAAACCAATGCGCGCAAGTGTCCGGTATACCGTCCTGAGCGCATCGCGTTTCTTTGGGTTTGCCTGTCGCGGCCTGATATCAAAGATGCCACGCAACAGACAAAACAGATCAAAACCATATGAAGGCGACACGGCCTAACTGGCGGGAGCACCCCGCCCGGCCGTGGTGTCAGCACCAAAGAAGCCTTTGACCTTCTCGCGCATATATTGAAGGCAAACATAGAGGATTGGGATCATCAGAACGCCGATCACGGTCGCAAACAGCATCCCGCCAAACACCGCAAAGCCGATCGCCTTCTGGCTGGCAGCCCCCGCGCTGGAGGCTGTCATAAGCGGCACGACGCCGAGAAGGAATGACAAGGCCGTCATCATCACAGCCCGAAAGCGCAGATGGGCCGCTTGGGTGGCCGCTTCAACGATGCTCTTGCCGCCATCCCGCTGCTCCATGGCGAATTCCACGATCAAAATCGCGTTCTTCGCCCCCATTCCGATCAGCATGATCATCCCGATCTGCGTGTAGAGATTCACGTCTCCGCCGGTCACCAGAACCGCCACCAGCGCACCCATCAGCGCGAAAGTAACCGACATCAGGATCGCCACGGGCATGGTCCAGCTCTCATATTGCGCCACAAGGAACAAGTAGGTGAAGAGCACAGACAACAGCAGGATAAAAAGCACGACCTGCCCGGAATCCAGCTGCTGCTGGGCCGTTCCCGTCCATTCATAGGAATAGCCAGGCGGCAGCGCATCCTTGGCCGCTGTCTCCACCTCGTTGATGACAACGCCTGTGGAGGCCCCCGGGGTCGGATCCGCCATGACGGCGGCTGCGCGGAACAGATTGTATCGGGTCAGGATCTGCGGTCCGAGCACGTTCTCCGTCGTCACGATAGTGCGCAGAGGCACCATGGTTCCATCTGTCGAGCGTACATAGAGACGGCCGATATCCTCAACCCGGTCACGGAACTGACCCTCGGCCTGGATCATCACCTTGTAGACCCGGCCGAAAATATTGAAATCGTTAATGTAATAGGACCCAAGATAGGCCTGCAATGTGGTGAAGACATTGGAGACATCAATCCCGAGCGTCTTGGCTTTCTCCCGGTCCAGATCGACAAAGACCTGGGGCACATTGGCCCGGAAGGTTGAATAGGCCCGAGAGATTTCCGGGCTCTGGTTGGCCGAATAGACCATGGAGCCCACCGCAGATGCCAGATCCTGCGGCGTGCCGCCACCGGTCTGTTGCAGCATCATCTGGACACCACCGGTCGTGCCGAGCCCTGGAATGGGCGGCGGGTTGAAGGCAATAATATTGGCGCCCGGAATGGTGGAGAAATCAGCCCAGAACTTGCCCAGGATCGCATTGATCCTGAGGCCTGGCTCCTGACGCTCCGACCAGTTCTTCATGGTGGCAATCACTAGAGCCGCGTTGGACGAGGTCGCACCGTTCAAAATGGAGAAGCCATTGACGATCACGACATTCTCCACCCCAGGCGTTGCCTGGGTCAACTCCACCACCCGTTTGGTCACCTCTTCCGTGCGCTGCAGGGAAGCCCCGTCGGGAAGCTGCACATCAACCATCAGGTAGCCCTGATCCTCCGAGGGCAGAAAGCCCTGCGGCAATGACGTGAACAGGGTCAGGATGACTGCAACGGCACCGCCGACCACGACCAGCCCCACAAAAGCCACCCGCACCAGGCGGCGGATAATTGCGGTATAGCCGTTGCGCACCCCGGTAATGCCCTTGTCGAACAGCCCCATAATGCCCCTCGGCGGACCGGACCGGGCCTTCAGGATCAGGCCGCAGAGTGCCGGTGACAAGGTCAGGGCGTTGATCGAGGAGATCACCACGGAGACCGAAATGGTGACCGCAAACTGGGAATAAAGCCGGCCGGTGATGCCAGGCATGAAGATCGTGGGCACGAATACGGCCAGCAGCACAAGCGTGGTCGCAATCACCGGACTGGTGATCTGCATCATCGCCTTTTCGGTAGCCTCCTTGGGCGCCAGCCCCTCATCTGCGATGATACGCTCCACATTCTCCACCACGACAATGGCATCATCCACCACGATGCCGATGGCCAGCACCAGAGCAAACAGCGAAATCGTATTGAGCGACATGCCAAGAGCCAACAACACAGCAAAGGTGCCGATCAGCGATACCGGAATGGCCACGGTCGGAATGATCGTTGCGCGCCAGTTGCCCAGAAAGATGAACACCACAGAGACCACCAGCAGGAAGGTCAGGAACAAAGTGGTGATCACATCATCGAGCGAGGCCTGAACAAAGTCCGTCGTGTTGAAAGGAACCCCATAGGCCATGTCTTCGGGAAAATCATTGGCCAGATTTTGCATGCGCTTCAGCACATTTTCAGACACATCCAGCGCATTTGCGCCTGGTGCCTGGTAGATCGCAAGGACCGTGGACGGCTTGCCGTTGAATTCTCCGGACGCATTGTATAACTGGGCGCCCAATTCCACCCGCGCCACATCGCCAATCGTCACCACTGCACCGTCGTCACCGGTGCGCAGAACGATTTTCTCGAATTCTTCCGGGGTCGACAAGCGCCCCTTGGCCTTGATGGTGTACTGAAACTGCTGACCTTCCGGAACAGGCGGCGCGCCAATCTGACCTGCCGCCACCTGGATATTCTGATCCTGCACTGCGGATATGAAATCGCTCGGCGTCATGTTTAGGCTGGCAAGCCGGTCCGGATCCAACCAGATCCGCATGCCATAGGCGAAATCGGTCATCACATCCGCACGGCCAACACCGGGAACACGCGCAAGCGCGTCCTTCAGGTTGATCGACGCGTAGTTGGACAAAAACACCGGGTCGTAGGTGCCGTTGGGCGAATAAAGTGTGACCACCAGCAGCATATTCGTGCTGGCTTTTTGAACGGTCACCCCATTCGCGGTCACCTCGCTCGGCAACTGGCTGGTGGCCTGGGACACCCGGTTTTGGGTGTTCACCGTTGCAATATCGGGATCGGTTCCGACCGCAAAGGTCACGTTCAGCGAATAGCTGCCGCTATCATTGCTGGTCGACTGCATGTAGAGCATGTCGTCCACACCGTTGACCTGCGCCTCAATCGGCGCAGCAACGGTCTCTTCCAGCACCTCCGCATTCGCTCCGGTATACGTGGCCGACACATTGACCACCGGCGGCGTGATGTTGGGAAACTGTTCAACCGGCAGGGATACATATCCCAGAACACCAGCAATTGTAATGACAATGGAAATCACCAGCGCGAATTTCGGCCGGTAGATAAAAAAGCGTGAAAACATTTAGCTCTGCTCCGCCGGCTTCGAAGCAAGGACGGGCTCAACCTCAACTCCCGGGCGGACTTTCTGAAGCCCTTCGGTGATGACTTCTTCGCCTTCTTCCAACCCCTTGGTGACGACAAAATTCGTGCCGACCTGCTGGCCCAGTTCAACATATTTCTGGGTGACTTTCTTGTCGTCTGACACTGCAAGGGCAAACGCCCCCTGCTGATCCCGCTGGATCGCGGCCTGCGGCACCACCAGAGCCGTTTCGCTCTTGGGGGCTTCCAGAACTACAGTCACATATGTCCCGGACAGGAGCCGCACATCCTTGTTTTCAAACTGCCCCCGGAACGAGATGGTCCCGGTGGTCGAATCCACCTTGTTGTCGATATAGACGATCTTGCCGGTCTCCCCATATTTCTGGCCATTGGGCAGAATGAGACTTATGGAGGGCGCCTGATCCGGTGTGAGGTCGGCAGGGTTGATATGGTGGGTTTTCACTGCATTCAGATACTGCGCCTCGCTCACCGAGAAATTCACATAGACCGGCGCAAGACGGATCAGCTTGGCCAATGACTCAGTCGACGGTCCGACCACTTCTCCCACACTGTAGGTGCTCTTGCCGATCTGGCCTGGAAACGGTGCAGAAATATCCGTGTAGCTGAGGTTGAGTTCCGCCTGCTGGAGCGAGGCCTGGGCCGCCTCGACCGAGGCTTGGGCCTGCTGAAGCTGTGCCAGCGTCGATTCGTAAGCTGCTTCCGATACGTGCCCCTTTTCCACCAAGTCCTTGTCGCGCTTCTCATCCGCCGCCTTGAGGGCCTCATCTGCCTTGGCACTGGCAAGATCCGCCTTGGCATTGGTGAGTTGCGCTTCATATTCCGCTTTTTCGATGGTGAAGAGCAGCTCGTCTTTCTTCACGAACGACCCGTCAGGCACGGCCTTTTTCTCCAGGAAACCACTGACACGGGCGACAAGGTCTACCTGATCCACAGCCGCAATCTGCCCGACAAATGTTTCGCTCTGGCGAACGTCCTCTGAGGTAACCTTGGCAACGGTCACGGAAGGCGGTGGGGCTGCCGGGGCCTGGGCAGTCTTCGACTCATCCGAACAGGCCGCAAGAAGACTTGCTGCTGCAACCGCAAGGGTGGCTCGGCTTGGGACACAGGCAAAACGCTGGAAAACCATTCGTGAACTCCGCTGTCGGCCCGCATGGGCACGCGCATGATTTGGCGTTCACTATAAAAGGACTGGTGCATTCAACAAGAGAATTCTAAATGCCAATTGCCGCAGCAGCTAGAAAATTAACGCTACGTCTTCAATCTTAAACGCCGCGTTGTGTGTCACCGCTTTCAAACACGTGCGAACGGTTCCGGTCACAGGTTGCCGGGACCAGAATTACGGTCAACCCGAACAGCGCATCAGCGGCCGTAATGTGTGGGGCCGAAACTTTTGAAGAGGCAATCTCCACAGCGGCAATCACCGGCAGATCTCCAGTCCCGACAGACGCCGCTGCCTTTCCGGTCAGGTCGTTATAGGCAGCCTGTGTGTGCACGAGAATCTGCCCGCGCGGTGTTGTCACAACAAGCGTTTCCTGCGCACTTTCAACTACAGACCCGCCTGAAAAGGCTTTTAGAAACGGCGCATGCGCAGCTGGATTGTTTGCGGCCATGTGCACGGCCAGCACACTGTGAGCCCCATTTGCATGTGCTTGAAAGGCCGGTTTCCAGAAATTTTCCGGATAGCGGTTGTCACAGGTGAAATAGCCGAGTCCCGGACTCGCCGGATCCTGGAGCAGTGTCAGGTCAAAGGCGACCTTTGCCGTACTGCCGTCGGGCAGATTGGCCACCCTTTCAAAGGAAAACGGGTCGAACAACGTCAGTCCGGCCGCTTCAAAAGCCTGCCGGTCTCCGGTCGCGCCCGCGCTTTCCAGAACCAGCATGCTAGCCCCTTCCCGCTTGCGCAGAAAATCCCGGTTGAAGGCGCCAAACGAAAACTCGCTGCCTTGGGGGGCCGGGATCTTGTCCGGCTCGGCCACACTGAGGAATTCAAGGAAAAAGCCGTCGAGCTGCACCAGCCGGTTGGCCGTACCCCAGGGGTGGCGGTTTTCAGGCGTCACCGTAAACCCGAGCGCCTCATAGGCCTGCCCCGCCGCGTCCAGATCATTGACGGCAACAACAAGATGATCCAGACCGCGCGCCATGGCCATTCCTTTGCAAAAGTGTTCCGAATTCCGCCAAAACCAAAGCCACGCGCAAAGGTGTCAGGCGGGACCGGTCAGACCATCCGGCTCTGCTGCAGGGCAGCGCCCACGAAAGAGGCAAAGAGCGGATGCGGCTCGAACGGGCGGGATTTCAGCTCCGGATGATACTGCACCCCGATGAACCAGGGATGGCCCTCGATTTCGACCGTTTCCGGCAGAACCCCATCGGGAGAGGTGCCCGCAAAAATCAGGCCGCAGGCTTCCAGCTGCTCCCGATAGCCGATATTGACCTCATAGCGGTGCCGGTGCCGCTCCGAAACATGCGTCGTGCCATAGATATCTGCAATCTGGGAGCCCGGTTTCAGGGCCGCCGGATAAGCACCAAGACGCATGGTGCCGCCCAGATCACCATCAGCAGCGCGCAGTTCCTTGTCATTGCCCTTCGTCCACTCGGTCATGAGGCCCACAACCGGCTCCTTGGCGGGGCCGAATTCGGTGGAATTGGCGTCAGAAATACCCGCCAGATTGCGGGCAGCTTCCAGAACCGCCATCTGCATTCCGAAACAGATACCGAAATAAGGGATGTTGCGGGTCCGGGCAAAATGCGCGGCGGCAATCTTGCCTTCCGCCCCCCGCTCGCCAAAGCCGCCCGGTACCAGAATGCCGTGCACACCTTCAAGATAGGGACTCGGATCTTCCTTTTCGAAGATCTCCGATTCGATCCACTCCAGATTGACCTTCACCCGATTAGCGATACCGCCATGGACCAGGGCTTCGATCAAGGATTTGTAGGCGTCTTTCAGCACCGTGTATTTGCCGACAATGGCGATCTTGACCTCGCCTTCCGGGTTGGCCACAGCTTCGGAAATGCCCTCCCAGCGGTCAAGAACCGGAGCCGGCGCGCCTTTCAGGCCAAAAGCCGCCAGCACCTCATCATCCAGGCCTTCCTCGTGATAGGCAATCGGCACATCATAGATGGATTTGACATCATAAGCGGGAATGACAGCACTTTCACGCACGTTGCAGAAGAGCGAGAGTTTGCGCTTTTCCGTTTCGGGAATCGGCCGGTCGCAGCGGATCATCAAAATGTCCGGCTGAATGCCGATGGAGCGCAGTTCCTTCACCGAATGCTGGGTTGGCTTGGTTTTCATCTCGCCCGCGCTCGGGATGTAGGGCATCAGTGTCAGATGCACATAAACCGCATCGCCGCGCGGCAGATCATTGCCAAGCTGGCGTATCGCCTCAAAGAAGGGCAGACCTTCAATGTCGCCAACGGTGCCGCCGATTTCCACCAGCACAAAGTCATAGTCTTCATTGCCGGTCAGGACGAAGTTCTTGATCGCATCCGTCACATGGGGGATGACCTGAACGGTTCCACCCAGATAGTCACCGCGCCGCTCCTTGGCGATGATGTCCTGGTAGATGCGGCCGGTGGTGATGTTGTCCTGCTGGTTCGCCGGACGTCCCGTGAACCGCTCGTAGTGCCCCAGATCAAGGTCGGTCTCCGCACCATCATCGGTGACAAAACACTCGCCGTGCTGATAAGGGCTCATGGTGCCCGGATCTACGTTAAGATAAGGGTCAAGCTTGCGCAAGCGCACCTTGTAGCCACGCGCCTGGAGCAATGCGCCCAGTGCCGCAGAAGCAAGACCTTTTCCAAGCGAGGAGACCACGCCGCCAGTGATGAAAATGTATCGCGCCATGGACCAATACCATATCCTTGCCGAGCGCTATTTGGCCACTCGGGAGTTGCGTTCTTAACACATAAAAATGCCCTGCGAGGGAAGCCGCAGGGCATATGTCAGGTGAAAGGACCGGCAGGCTGCCGACGCCGCGTTACTGAGCGGCGGGAACCTGCGGGCCGGAAGGCTCTTCGCTCTGCTGTTTCAGAGAATCGAGGATGCCGCCGTTGCCGCCATTTGCAGCGCCGTCCGCCGGTGCAGGCGCTTCTTCAGAAGCGGCCGGAAGCGCATCGAGAACCGAGCCCGGGCGTTCAGCGTTTTTTGCGATCAGGCTGAGAGCCAGAGACGTCGCAAAGAAAGCCACTGCAAGAATGGCGGTCGCCCGGGTCAGAACATTGGCCGTGCCGCGGCTGGACATCAGGCCACCGCCTCCGCCCCCGCCGCCAATACCAAGCGCACCGCCTTCGGAGCGCTGCAGGAGGACAACAAGCACCAGGGCCAGCACGACCATGAGGTGGATAACGATGACTACGGTTTCCATCGAATACCATTCTGTATTGAATTCAGGTTTGGCGGCCTTCTACACCAGACGCCGTCAGCTTTCCACCCTTCAATTGCGCCTTGATCACAGAAGCTTCAAGCCCCGCATCCCCGTCATCTTCAGCTATATGCGCTCAAGATACCGAGAAAATCATCAGCCTTGAGGCTTGCACCGCCCACAAGAGCCCCGTCCACATTGGCAACAGCCATCAACTCAGCCGCGTTGCCAGGCTTGACCGACCCACCGTAAAGAAGCCGCATTGCCGCGCCTTCCGCAGCAAAACGGCGGCTCAAGACGTCCCGCATCGCACCGTGCATCTCTGCCACGTCCTGCACGGTCGGGGTCAGGCCCGTCCCGATGGCCCAGACAGGCTCATAGGCAATGACCGTGTTCCTGGCCGTTGCCCCGTCCGGAACCGAACCGGCAAGCTGACCATCGACAATCTCAACCGCCCGGCCTGCCTTGCGTTCGGCCTCCGTTTCCCCAACGCAGATGATGGCGACAAGACCGGCGCGCCAGGCTGCTTCCGCCTTGGCTTTCACAGCCGCATCGCTTTCCCCGTGGTTCGTGCGCCGCTCCGAGTGGCCAACAATCACGGCAGAAGCCCCTGCATCTTTGAGCATCTCGGCCGACACGTCTCCGGTATGGGCACCAGAGGCGGCCGCGTGGCAATCCTGCCCGCCGACTTGCAGCGCGCCCTTGCCCGCCAGCTCCGCAAGACCTGCCACAAGCGTGGCCGGAGCACAGATCATCGTCTCCACCTTCTCAGCAAGAGCCTCGTTCAAACCGGCCTGCATTTTCCTGAACTCATCCTGACTGGCTTTTAGCCCGTTCATCTTCCAGTTTCCTGAGACAAGCGGTTTGATTCTGGTGGTCATAAGGTCTCAACTCCCGCAGATGGATCATCAGTGCCTGCCTTAGAGCAGATGCGGCGGTGTGTTGCAATCGCCGGTCAGCCGGGAAATCCGTTGCTCAGCCGAACTTTATCAAGGGCCGCCTTGCAGCGGAGGCCCCTCCTCACTATGATCCGCCCGCTCCGGTTTCGGAAGGTCCACCGGCCAGTTGCGAAAATCGGCTGTATGAAAGAAAAATATAAAGGAAGTCGTCATGCTTGACGCGCTGCGCAAGGGCGCTGGCACCTGGATTGCCAAACTGTTTATCGCGTTGCTCATTTTCAGCTTCGCCATCTGGGGTGTTACGGATTTTCTACAGGGTTTTGGCCAAAATACGGCGGCTAAGGTCGGGGACACAGAAGTTACCCTTTTGGATTTCGAGCGCACCTACCGGCAGGACCTTAACCGGCTCGCGCAGCAATTCGGCCGCCCGCTCACCAATCAGGAAGGCGCCGCCCTTGGGGTGCCCCAGCAGGCCCTTGGCCGCCTGATCGCCGAGGCGGCGCTGAACAACACAGCCCAGGAGCTGAAACTGGGTGTATCCGATGCCAGGCTGGCCAAAATCATTCAGGCCGATCCGGCCTTCAAGGGCCTTAATGGCCGCTATGACCGCAACCGTCTGGAACAGGTTCTGCGCAATAACAGCTACCAGGAGGATGCCTATGTCATTCAACGGCGCCGGGTGGCTGAGAGAAACCAGCTCGTGCAGGGACTTGCTGGCGACCTCAGCGCGCCGGAAACCTACCTGAAAGTGCTCAACGAATATCAGTCCGAAGCCCGCAGTGTGGACTATCTTATGGTCACCGCCGACACGATCGGTCCCATTGAAGATCCGTCTGCCGATGTTCTGACCGCCTATTATGACGGCAAGAAAGACAGCTTCCGGGCCCCCGAATACCGGGAAATGAAGTACATTGAATTGACACCGGACACACTAGCGCGTCCGCAAGATATCGAAGAAGCCGACGCCCGCGCCGAATATGAGCAAAGGGCCAATGACTTTCACCAGCCCGAACGGCGCAAAATCCGGCAAATGTCCTTCCCGTCAAAGAACGAGGCTGAGAAGGCCGCCACCGAACTTCAGGATGGCAAGACCTTTGACGATCTGATGAAGGAACGCAATCTGACCAACAATGACGTCAATCTCGGCGTCATGAGCAAGACCGACTTCCTGGACGAAAAGCTGGGCGACACGGCTTTTGGCCTGGACGCAGGCGCGTCCAGCGGCGCTGTGGACGGCAAATTCTCAACCGTCATCTTGAATGTTGAGGAAATTCTGCCCGAAAGCACCAAGCCATTTGAAGAAGTCAAGGACCAGATTGTTCAGGAACTGGCAAGAGAACAGGCCGAACGGGAAATCCTCGATCTTATGGATGAGATTGAAGATGCCCGGGCCGGCGGTGCCTTGCTGGACGAAATCGGCCAACGCTTCGATCTGAAAGTCATAACGGTCGCTCCCTTCGACAAAGACGGAAAGCTGGAAGACGGCACCGGGGCGGATCTGCCGAAGGCCGAGGGCCTTGTCGCGGGAACCTTCGACAGCGATGTAGGCATTGAAAACGACGTCCTGCAAATGGGCGATCAGGGCTTTCTCTGGTATGAAGTTGAAAAGGTGATCCCCTCACGCGAGCGCGCACTCGACGAGGTTCGCGACGACGTCATTGCCGCCTGGAAGGCCGAAGAACTCACCAAGCGGCTTGGGGATAAGGCAACCGACCTCCTGACCAAACTGGAAAGCGGCAGCCCGATGGCAACCGTTGCCACCGATGCCGGTCTTGAGGTCCTGACGGCCCAGGAACTGATGCGGAACCGTCCGAATGCTGACTTCGGAGCCGACGCTCTGGCCGCTGTGTTCAGCGGTCCGGCAGGAACCAACGCACTTGCCACATCGGCGGACGGCGCCAAACGCATCGTTTTGACCGTCTCTGATATTTCCCGTCCTGACTTTAACCCGTCAGCCCCTGAAATGACCGTACTGGACACGCAGCTTTCCGACCAAATGCGCGATTCCCTGATTGGCCAGTTCATCACCGACCAGGAAGACGCCGCCGGCGTTGAAATCAATCAGGCTGGCATTTCCCAGATCATCGGACTGGCACAGAACTGATGCCGAGGCAGGTGGGATTAACAGCATGACCCCATTCAAGGACATTCTGGCCAAGGTTGCCGATGGTCGGGCGCTGTCTCTGGAAGAGGCCAAGGTGGCCTTTGAGGTGATCCTGTCCGGATCGGCGACCCCGTCCCAGCTTGGCGGTTTCCTGATGGCCTTGCGGGTGCGCGGCGAAAGCATTGCCGAAGTCACCGGCGCTGTGGCCACCATGCGCTCCAAGATGCTGAAAGTGACCGCCCCGGACAATGCCATCGATATCGTGGGCACTGGCGGCGACAATTCCGGCAGCTACAATATTTCGACCTGCACCGCGCTGGTGGTGGCCGGATGCGGCCAGCCCGTTGCCAAACATGGAAACCGGTCCCTGTCCTCCAAATCCGGCTCTGCCGAAGCGCTGGCCGAACTGGGCATCAATATTGACATTGGTCCGGACAAGATCACTGATTGCCTGCAAAAGGCCGGGATCGGCTTCATGTTTGCCCCGCTGCATCACGCGGCCATGAAACATGTGGGCCCGACGCGCATGGAGCTTGGAACCCGGACAATTTTCAATCTTCTGGGGCCCCTGTCCAATCCGGCAGGTGTCAAACGGCAGATGGTCGGCGTCTTCGCTCGGAAATGGGTTGTACCGGTCGCTCAGTCTCTGAAGGAACTCGGGTCCGACAAGGCATGGGTCGTACACGGGTCCGACGGAATGGACGAAATCACAACGACCGGTCCGACCTATGTCACAGAGCTGAAAGAAGGCACCGTCCGGTCCTTCGAGATCTCGCCTGCAGATGCTGGGCTGCCCCTGTCCAGAGGCGAAGAGCTGAAGGGTGGGCTGCCGGCAGAAAACGCTAAGGCGCTTCGCGAAGTGCTGGCCGGTGCCAAAAATGCCTATCGGGATATCGTGCTGTTCAATGCAGCCGCCTCGCTTCTGGTGGCAGACAAGGTCACAAACCTGAAAGACGGCATCGAGATGGCTGCGGCCAGTATCGACAATGGCGATGCCGCCAGCACGCTTGAGCTGCTGGTTGACGCCTCAAACGGATAGTGACATGGCTGACATTCTCCAAAAAATCGAAGCCTATAAGCGTGAAGAGATCGCCGCGGCAAAGAGCCGGACCCCCCTCGCAGATCTGAAGGCACGGATTGAAGACGTTCCGGCCCCGCGTGGATTTCACGCAGCGCTGGAAGCCAAACACCGCGCAGGCGGCTATGCCCTGATTGCGGAAATCAAGAAGGCCAGCCCGTCCAAGGGCCTGATCCGGGCGGATTTCGACCCGCCTGCCCTTGCCAAAGCCTATGAGGCAGGCGGGGCTGCCTGCCTGTCGGTGCTGACCGACACCCCCTCCTTTCAGGGGAGCCCGGACTTTCTCACCGCCGCACGGGAGGCTGTCAGCCTGCCCGCCTTGCGCAAGGATTTCCTCTATGAGCCCTATCAGGTCTATGAGGCCCGGGCCTGGGGCGGAGATTGCATCCTGATCATTCTGGCAGCCGTCAATGATGCAACAGCAGCCGATCTGGAGCAGACAGCCTTCGGCCTCGGCATGGACGTGCTTCTGGAAGTCCATAACCGGGAAGAACTGGACCGGGCGCTGAACCTGTCCTCCAAGCTGATCGGCATCAACAACCGGAACCTCAAGACTTTTGAAACCCGTCTTGAGACCAGTGAAGATCTGGCGCCCCTTGTGCCTCGGGACCGGATAGTTGTCGGCGAATCCGGCCTCTTTACTCCGGACGATCTTGCCCGGATGGGCAACGTGGGCATATCCACCTTCCTGATCGGCGAAAGCCTGATGCGCCAGGAAGATGTGGCAGAAGCAACCCGCCGCTTGCTGACGCGCCACGCGCCCGCCAAACCGGACTGAACCGGAGCCGCTATGCCTGACAGGGACAAGACCCTCACCCATATTGATGAGACCGGGGCTGCCAATATGGTCGATGTCTCGGGCAAAGACGTCACGCACAGGATTGCCGTTGCCACAGGCACCGTGACCATGCGGCTGGAGACCCTGGAGCTTATCCGCTCCGGAAACGCCAAAAAGGGCGACGTAATCGGAACCGCAAGGCTGGCAGGCATCATGGCCGCCAAAAAAACCCATGAGCTGATCCCGCTCTGCCATCCGCTGATGCTTTCAAAGGTCTCCATCGAGATTGATCCCGATGACAGCCTGCCTGGCCTTGTTGTGACGGCCACCACGAAGGTGAGTGGCCAGACCGGCGTGGAAATGGAAGCGCTCACGGCCTGTTCCCTCGCCTGTCTGACCATTTATGACATGGCCAAGGCAGTGGACCGGGGCATGGTTATCGGCAACATCCGTCTGGTGGAAAAAGCCGGAGGCAAGTCGGGTCACTGGACCCTGGAACAAGACGGCAGCGAAGGAGGCACCTGATGGGCCTGATGCCGGTGGCCGAAGCGCTGGAAAAGCTGTTGTCAGGGGTCGAGCGCCTTCGAAGTGAACAGGTTGCCCTGGAAGACGCCAATGGCCGCACACTGGCTGCGGACCTCACCTCCACCCGCACCCAACCGCCTTTTGCCGCCTCGGCCATGGATGGCTATGCGATCCGCCATGATGACCTGAAAGGCGCGGGCACACGGCTTAGCGTCATAGGCGAAGCCCCTGCCGGGCATAGCTTCAACGGGTCAATCAGGCCCGGCGAAACCGTGCGTATTTTCACCGGAGCCCCCGTTCCCGAAGGAGCCGACACGATCCTCATCCAGGAAAATGCCGACCGCACTGGCGATGCTATTGCGGTTCTGGACATGCCGGCCAAGGGCGCCTTTATCCGCCCGGCGGGCCTGGATTTTTCAAAAGACGAGGTTTTGCTCCGAGCCCCGCTCACTCTCTCCTACCGGCATTTGGCACTGGCTGCGGCGATGAACCATCCCTCACTGCCTGTGGTGCGCAAACCGAAGATTGCCATTCTGGCTACCGGCGACGAGCTGGTGAGACCGGGCACCGAACCGGGGCCAGACCAGATCATCGCGTCCAACCATGCCGGTGTCGCCGCCCTGGTGGAGGATTGCGGCGGGGCACCGCTCGATCTTGGCATCTCGCCGGATAATCCTGTAGCCCTTGCCACCCATGTGCGGCAGGCTCTGGATCAACAGGCTGACATTCTGGTCACACTTGGCGGCGCATCCGTGGGTGATCATGATCTGGTTCAGGAGGTTCTTGGGCAGGAAGGCATGGATCTGGCATTCTGGCGCATTGCGATGCGGCCCGGCAAACCCCTGATGGCCGGACATCTGGGCCAGACCAAAGTGCTTGGCCTCCCCGGGAATCCGGTCTCCAGCCTTGTCTGCAGCCTGCTGTTCCTGAAACCTCTGATCCGCCAGATGCTCGGATATCCTGCGAGAGAACCAGATGCACAAACCGCCCGTCTTGGCGCTCCGCTGCCGGAAAATGACCGCCGCCAGGACTATGTGCGGGCTACGCTTAACCGGACCCCGGATGGCCAGCTGATCGCCACCCCATTTGACAAGCAGGACAGCTCCATGCTGGCGCTTCTTGCCCGCTCGGGCGCCCTGATCATCCGCCCGCCCCACGCCCCGGCAGAGGAAGCGGGCACCGACGTGCCCATCCTAGGTCTTTAGCGCATGCCGCGTCCACATGAATTCAAACTGGCGTGTCTCTTGCCTTGAAACCTCAGACTTCCTGATATGGAAGACGAATCCGATTCCATGCACTCAGCTCACAACATGCATTTGAGGAGGGCATAAAGGGAGCAGGAGCAGAGGATCCGGGACAACGAAAAGGCGCACTGTTAGCGCTCGCGCATGGCGTGGGCTATCTGGTCCATGACCGGTTTGACCAGATAGCTCAAGATGGTGCGGTCCCCGGTCTGGAGAAAGGTTTCCACCGGCATGCCCGGCACCAGCGTCTGCGAGCCAAGTTTTTCCAGTTCGTGGTCCTTGATCACCAGTTTGGCCGTGTAGTAGCTCAGACCGGTCCGCTCATCCTGGTTAAGGTCAGCCGAAACGGTCAAGAGCTGGGCTTTCAATTCCGGTGTCGTGCGCTGGTCAAAACTTGGGAACCGGACCCGGGCTTCCTGCCCCGGCGCAAGCTGATCGATGTCGACCGGCTGGACCTGCGCTTCGATGATCAGCTGATCTTCCTCCGGAACAATCTGCATCACCGTTTCTCCCGGAGAGACGACCCCGCCAATCGTATGGACGGACAACTGGTGGACATAGCCGTTGCGCGGCGCGACGATGTCGACGCGGGTCAGCTCGTCTTCTGCGGCAATTTTCTGTTCCTCAAGCTGGGCGACCCGCGACCTGGCTTCCTGCAGCTGTTCCAGAACTTCAGCGCGGTAGGATTCCTCAATTTGCAAAATCTGGATGTGACGTTCGCTGATCGCTTCCTTGGTGCGGGCGATCTGCGCGATCAGATCGCCATATTCCCCTTCAAGGCGAGCAGATTCACGGCGCAGCGCCGTCACCCGGCTCTTGGACACCAGCTGCTTGGTCAGAAGATTGTCGAGATCGGCAAGTTCTTCCCGGATCAACTCGATTTCCGTTTCCTTGGCCGAAACCTGGGCTTCAAGCCCGTCCGCCTGTTTGTTGAACTGGCGAACCTGTTCCTCCAGCTGGTTCTTGCGGCCTTCCTTGGATTTCCGCCGGGCTTCAAGCAGCAATTGCTGGCCGCGCTCAACGTCGCCAAGGGCTGCAATCCGTTCCTGAGGCCAGGAAATTGCCGGGAGATCATCCCGTTCCGCCTCAAGGCGCAATTCCTGAGCGCTGAGTTCCCGCAACTGTTTGGTGATCACGGAGAGGTTCGCCCGGGTAACCGTGTCATCCAGGCTGATCAGAAGATCGCCTGCCCTCACCTGATCGCCATCCTTGACCCGAATTTCCTTCACGATGCCGCCTTCGCGGTGCTGCACATGCTTGGTGCTGCTTTCCACAACCACCGTCCCGGATGAGACAACCGCACCGGAAATTTCCATGAAAGTCGCCCAGCCGCCGATCCCGATCACCACAAAGCCGGTTACGAAAAGGGCAAACAGCAAATGGCCGCGAACCGTTTTGCTGAGGGCTTCGTCTGCGGCATTTGCCGGGGCGCTGCCGTCCTGAGACTTGTTCTTCGTCATCGCACGACGCTCCCAACACCTTGCCGCATTGGCTGGACCGGTTGAACAACCTGTTTGAGCACATCTTCCTTAGGCCCAAAGCCCGCCATCTTGCCATCCTTCAGACAGAGAATTTTATCCACGGTCGCAATCGCACTCGGCCGATGGGCAATCACGACAACAATAGACCCCTTCTCCCGCATAGCCTTGATCGCATTGGTAAGCGCGCTTTCGCCGATCGCATCCAGGTTGGAATTCGGTTCGTCCAGAACCACCAGAAACGGATTGTTGTAAAGCGCTCTGGCAAGGGCAAGCCGCTGGCGCTGGCCTGCGGACAGGGACCGGCCACTGCGGCCAATCACCGTATTGTAGCCCTCTGGCAGCGCCACGATCATGTCATGCACATCGGCCAGCTTGGCGGCTTCAATAACCTTTTCCGGAGCCGCATCTTCCCGGAAGCGGGCTATGTTTTCGGCAATGGTGCCATCAAACAATTGCAGATCCTGTGGCAGATAGCCGATAAATTCGCCCCGTTTAGAGCTTTCCCACTGGCTCAGCTCAGCGCCATCAAAGCGGATCACCCCTTTGAGCGCGGGTGTGACGCCGACAAGGGCCCGGGCAAATGTGGACTTTCCGGACCCGGACGGGCCGATCACTCCAAGCCCATCCCCGGCCGCAAGTTCAAGGCTGATATTTTGCACATAAGGCATTTTCTCGCCAAACGGGCCGCAGAATACCTGCTCCATGGTGATGCCCTTGACCGGTAGCGGCAGGTCCATGACATCTTCGTCCGTCTCTGCCACCTGCAGCACCTCTTTCAGGCGGCGCAGCGCCTGACGGCTCGCGACAAAGCCGCGCCACTGGGCCACCGCCTGTTCAATGGGAGCAAGCGCCCGAGACGTCATGATCGAGGAAGCAATCATGACACCCGGGGAGATTTCCTGCTTGATCGCCAGCCAGGCACCAACCGCCAGAATTGCCGACTGGAGAACAAACCGGATCGTTTTGATCGCCGTGCCGAAGGCGCTGGTCCTGTCCGACGCACGGCGCTGGGTGGCCAGATATTCCTGGTTCTGGGCGTCCCAACGGGCGGTCAGGGTCGGCTGCATGCCCATGGCCGCAACCACCTCGGAATTGCGCTGACCGCTCTCAACGGCCGCGTTGCGCTTGCCTGACTGTCCGGCGGCATCCTCGGTCGGCTCCCGGGACATCATTTCATTGAGGCCAATCAGGATCGAAATGATCACCGCTCCGGCAAGACCAACAGCGCCCAGAAGCGGATGGAACAGAAACACGATTCCGAGATAGAGCGGCAACCACGGAATGTCGAAAATTGCCGCAGGCCCGGGGCCGGAGAGGAACTGCCGGATCGTGTCCAGATCCTGAACCGGACGCAAACGGGAGGCATTGCGTCCCAGCCGGACCGGCAGGCTGTTTGAGATCTTGTAGACAAGGCTGGACAGTCTGGCATCGACCCTTTGTCCCAGGCGCGACAGGATCCGGCCTCTGAGGCCCTCCAAAATGCCATAGAACACGTAGAGCACCATCGCCAGGGCGCCAATCACGACCAGTGTCGGAACCGATCCGCTGGCCAGCACCCGATCATAGACCTGGAGCATGAACACAGGGCCGGTCAGCATCAAGATGTTGATGACAAAACTGACCACCGCAACGCCCCAGAAGGCCGTTTTGATCGGTCGGAACGCGATAGACACAGGATTGTCCCGCGCGCTCATCGCACCACCGGCAGCCCGTTGATGTGCTCCAGCCATAATTACCTCTATCCCACCATTCATTGACCCAGGCGCAAAGACGCGCTCACCATAAGTCAACGAAACTGAAAGCTTGTGTGCTTTTTAGTCTAGATTGCCCGCCTTTAGATTTTGGGATTCAATTTTTCCAAAACCCATTTGTCAAACCAGTCCTTCCCCAAAGAACCGGATATAGCACCAAGACTTCAGCTCACCTGCCTCCAAAAGCTCCGCTAGGTCCAAATTTCTGTAAGTTTTTCAATGTTTCACCCAGAAAAACGAAGAAGCCCGGCTTTTAGCAAGCCGGGCTATCAAAATTATGACGATTGTGGAGAACTCGGTCAGCCTGCGGCGGCAACTGCCCGCTTGGCCATCACGGTAACCAGATTCGCCCGATAGGCTGCCGAGCCGTGGATGTCGCTCAACAGACCGCCCGCATCCACCTGAATGCCAGCCACCGCATCCGGTGACCAACTGGCAGACAGCGCCGCTTCCATACTGTCCACCCGGAACACACCATCGTCCCCGGCACCGGTCACCGCGACCCGGACCGTGCCATCCAGATGTTTGGCCACATAAACGCCCGCCATGGCGTAGCGCGACGCCGGATTCGGGTATTTCGCGTATGCGCCCTTTTCAATGAGCGGGAAGGCGACGGAGACGACGATCTCGTCCTCCTCGAGGGCAGTATCGAACATGCCGGAAAAAAACGTTTCTGCGGACAAATCCCGTTTGCTGGTTTTCACCGTGGCACCAAGAGCGACCAGTGCGGCCGGATAGTCCGCTGCCGGATCATTGTTAGCAATGGAGCCGCCGATCGTACCCATATGGCGCACCGCCGGGTCGCCAATGCCGCCCGCAAGCCCGGCAAGGCTCGGCAACTTGTCGCGGACGACGCTGGAAGACGCAACCTCCGCATGGGTGGTTGCCCCGCCAATGGTGAGCTTACCGCCCGCCTCGGAAATGCCCTTCATCTCCGCAATGCGGGTCAAATCGACCAGATCGGTCGGCGCAGCAAGGCGCTGTTTCATGGTCGGCAGGAGCGTCTGCCCACCGCCGAGAAATTTACCGTCATCGGCCTTGGTCAGCAGATCGGCTGCCTCAGAAACCGAACCGGCGCGGTGATAGGTTGTTTCATACATGTCTGGTTTCTCCCAGATGCAAGTGTGCGTTTCAAACAGGCGGAACCGGGCAGGACACCCCTGCCCGGCTTTCGATCATTCTGCAGCTTGCCGAAGTCCGGCCTGGCAAAGGTGCCAGACCTTTTCGGGGGTTGCCGGCATGGTCAGGTCATTGGTGCCGATAGCATCGGTGATCGCGTTGATCACGGCCGGAGGCGACCCGATCGCCCCCGCCTCCCCACAGCCCTTCATGCCAAGCGGGTTCCCCGGGCACAGGGTCTCATGGGTCGACAGATTGAACGACGGCACATCATCCGCTCGGGGCATGGTGTAGTCCATGTAAGATGCCGTCAAAAGCTGTCCGGTCTCATCATAGGCAGCGTTTTCCAGAAGCGCCTGACCGATACCCTGTACCAGCCCGCCATGCACCTGGCCTTCCACAATCATCGGATTGATGACCTTGCCGAAATCATCGGCCGCCACGAAGTTGATGATCTCCGTCTTGCCGGTCTCCGGGTCCACCTCCACTTCGCAAACATAGGTCCCTGAGGGGAAGGTGAAGTTGGTGGGATCATAGAACGCCCCCTCCTTCAGGCCCGGCTCCATGCCTTCCGGCAAATTATGGGCAGTGTAGGCTGCCAAAGCGACTTCGGTGAAACTCAGCTTCTTGTCCGTTCCGGCCACCTTCAGCTCACCGCCTTCAATCTGGATGTCCCCTTCCGAGGCCTCCATCAGATGCGCGGCAATCTTCTTGGCCTTGGCCTCAACCTTGTCGAGTGCCTTGACGATGGCGGACATGCCCACGGCTCCGGACCGCGACCCGTAAGTGCCCATGCCGAACTGAACCTTGTCCGTGTCGCCGTGAACAATGGAGACGGCATCGCTGTCCAAGCCGAAACGCTCGCTGATCAACTGGGCAAAGGTGGTCTCATGGCCCTGGCCATGGCTGTGGGACCCCGTGAGCACTTCCACGGTGCCAACGGGGTTGACCCGGACTTCTGCCGATTCCCAAAGGCCGACCCCGGCTCCGAGAGAGCCAACCGCTGCCGATGGCGCAATCCCGCAGGCCTCGATATAGCAGGACAGACCGAGGCCGCGCAGCTTGCCGCGGGATGCTGCTTCCGCCTTTCGGGCTGCGAACCCAGCATAATCGGCCGCCGCCAGTGCTGCATCGAGCGTCGCATCATAATCCCCGGCATCATAGCACATGATCACTGGCGTCTGATGCGGGAACTGGCGGATGAAATTCTTGCGCCTGAACTCTGCCGGAGACAGCCCGACCTCGCGCGCCGCCGTTTCCATGATGCGTTCCAGCAGATAGGTCGCTTCGGGCCGCCCCGCGCCGCGATAGGCATCCACCGGCGTTGTATTGGTGTAGACCGTTTTGACATTCGCATGGATCGCCGGAATGTTGTACTGACCCGACAGCAGGGTTGCATAAAGATAGGTCGGAACGGACGAGGAAAAGAGCGACATATAGGCGCCCAGATTGGCAATGGTTTTCACCCGCAGGCCGGTGATGCGGTTGTCTGCATCCAGCGCCAGTTCCGCTTCCGACACATGGTCCCGGCCATGGGCATCGGTCAGGAACGCCTCGGTGCGGTCAGACACCCACTTGACCGGACGGCCCACGCGTTTGGAGGCCCAGAGGCAGACCATTTCTTCCGGATAGATATAGATTTTCGAGCCGAAGCCGCCGCCCACATCCGGGGCGATCACCCTCAGCTTGTGCTCGGGGGCGACATTATAAAAGGCGGACAGCACAAGGCGCGCCACATGGGGGTTCTGGGACGTGGTGTAGAGTGTGTGGTGCTCTTCTGCATCATTGTAGCTTGCCAGCGCTGCGCGGGGTTCCATCGGGTTGGGGACCAGACGGTTGTTGCGGATTTCCATGCGCGTGATATGGGCGGCACTGTCAAACGCCGCATTGGCCGCTGCTTCGTCACCAATCTCCCAATCATAGATCAGGTTGCCTTCGGCTTCCGGATGCAACTGTGGCGCTCCGGGCTCCAATGCAGCCAGCGCATCGACCACGGACGGCAGCTCTTCATACTCGACAGTCACCTGATCCGCCGCATCCCGGGCCTGCGCCTGGGTGTCCGCAACCACAACGGCAACCGCTTGGCCAACATGGCGCACGATTTCCGGTTCCAGCGCTCGCCAGCCGCCCATCTTCATCGGCGTGCCGTCCTTGGAATGGATCATCCAGCCACAGATCAGATTGCCGATCCCGTCGCCGACCAGCTGATCCCCAGTCAGGACCGCGTCCACGCCGGGCATGGCTAGCGCTGCGCTTGGGTCAATGCCCTTTACCTTCGCATGGGCGTGGGGCGAGCGAACGAAGGCGGCATAGCCCATGCCCGGAAGCACCATGTCGTCCGTATATTGCCCCTTGCCGGTGATAAAGCGCTTGTCCTCCTTGCGCAGCGCCCGTGCGCCAATGCCTTCAACTGCCATAGTCTCTCTCCCAAAACCCTGTCCATGCGCTCGGCTGCCGGACGCTCCTCCGTCCCGTTGCAGCCCGGCCAAACGGACCGGCTCAATTTCTTGAAAAACCGCGGCCTTTTCCCTTGCGCCGCGATTGCGCGTTCACCCTGGCCGGGATCAGAACTTCAAAACTCATCAAGCCCTGCTCCAGCCACCCAACACCCGCCTATTCGGCGGCCTGAGCCATGCCGGCCATCTGGTCCGAGGCAGCTTTGATCGCTTTCACGATGTTGTGGTAGCCGGTGCAGCGGCAGATATTGCCTTCCAGCTCATCGCGGATGGTGGCTTCATCGAGATTTCCAGGCCCATGCCGGTTGATCATGTCGATGGCAGACATAATCATGCCCGGCGTGCAAAAGCCGCATTGAAGGCCATGATATTCGCGGAACGCGGCCTGAACAGGATGCAGATTGTCCGCCGAGCCGACCCCTTCAAGGGTAACGACATCACAACCTTCCGCCTGGCCGGCCAGCATGGTGCAGGATTTCACAGCCTTGCCGTCCACATGAACAACACAGGCGCCGCATTGCGAGGTGTCACAGCCCACATGGGTCCCTGTCAATCCGCGCGCATCGCGGATGAAGGAGACCAGAAGCGTCCGGTCCTCAACGTCAGCCGAAACCGACTTTCCGTTCAAAACCATCGATATTTTCGACATAAATTTCTCTCCCTCATATATGTCGTAGAGTCAGCGTGTCTCCCGGCGTTCCCCGTGTTTTCGACAGCGCTTATTCCGCAGTGTCACTCCTATCAAATCAAATTGGTGCCGAACTGGTCAACTTGCCAGTGCAAGAGCCAGGATCAGCACACCCAGCAAAGCCAAGCCCCAGACCATGGGCCCGCCAAAAGCGTTACGGCCGGCAGCCACTTCAAGGTTTTCCTCTGCCTTGTGCAAGGTCTCTTCCACCGCGTGCTCGGCGTCTTCAAGCGCATGAATCACTTCGGCAGGGGCGTCTTCAATGGCGATCCGCTTGGCTTCCTCGGCAAGCCCAGGGTCAAGCCCCTCGCCAACCGGGGCAGTGCCCGAGGCGGTTGCCGCTGAAGATGTTTGTACGGGGGCGTCCTCCCCGGCGGGCTGCTGGCCCTGCGACACCAGATCGGTAAACTTTCCGAAGAAATCTTCCGCCATTTTCTTGGCGGTAGAATCGATCAAGCGGCTGCCAAGCTGCGCCAGTTTACCACCGACCTGTGCCTTTGCGTCATAGGTCAGGACGGTCTCATCCCCGTCTTCGGTGAGCTGCACATTGGCAGAGCCCTTGGCAAACCCGGCAACCCCGCCCTTGCCTTCTCCCGATATGGTGTAACTTTCCGGCGGCGTGATGTTTTCCAGGGTAACGGCACCTTTGAACTTCGCCTTGACCGGTCCGATTTTTGTCGTGACCTGCGCCGTCATCTCCGTATCGGAGGTCTTTTCCAGACTGTCACAGCCCGGAATACAGGCAGCCAGCACTTCCGGATCGTTGAGAGCGTCCCAGACAACCTCTCTCCTGGCTGGAATCCGGTGGGAGCCATTCATCTCCATCTTGCTCTCCCTCACATGATTTTTCGTCGTTTTTTAAAAGATATCGCGAGCGCCCCAGACCCAGGATCGCACCGCGAGACGCGCAATTTTCGTTATCTGAGCCTGCTTCGGCACAAATTTCAATCGCTTATGTCCTGAGAATGTAAGAAAACCTGATCAGGCAATCCCCGGCCTGCAAGGACCAAGAAAAACCGAAGGAAAACGGCCCAAGCGAAAGTCGAACCGGACCTGATCAGCTATCCGCCTCGTTTGTTTCGGCAATTGCGTGAATAAAATTACCAAGTTCCGCCGTCGCGAGCGGCTTCGCATAAAAATACCCCTGCAGAAAATCACATTGCAGTGACTGCATGATCTTCTTCTGTTCAGATGTTTCCACCCCTTCCGCCGTCACGCTGAGACCAAGCGCCTGGGCTACCGCCATAATAGACTTCACCACTGCCAGCGCATCCGTGTCTGTTTCCATGTTCATCGTGAAACTGCGGTCGATCTTGATGCCGTCCACGGGCAGCTTGCGCAGATAGCTGAAAGACGAATAACCGGTCCCAAAATCATCGATGACAACCTTGGCGCCCTTGTTACGAAGCCAGCTCAACAAAGAGATCGTCACCTGGTCATTGCTCAGGAACAGGCCTTCGGTCACCTCGAACACCAGCCGGTCCAGGGACAGGTTTGCAGCCGTGGCCGCGTTTTCAATGTCCTTGTAGATGCGGTTTTCCTGCACCTGCATAGGAGATAGATTGACATTCAGCCGCACGTCATCAGACAGCCCTCCCACCTGGCTGAACTGGGAAAAGGCATGCTTGAACATCCAGGCGCCGATTTCCGTGATCAATCCGCTGGCTTCCGCTGCCTCAATCATGCGTGCTGTGTTCAGGAAGCTGCCTGATGGCGTGCGGAAGCGCATCAGTGCCTCAAAGGAGGCAATGCTCTCGTCACGCGCCTGCATGATCGGCTGATAGTTCAGCGAAAACTCCGTACGGTTGCCCGAGCCGGTCAGGAGCGAGGCCAGCCGCAAGCGTTCCAGAGCCGCCTCTTGCATAAGCGGATGGAATACGGCGTGATTGGTCAAACGCTTCTGGCGCACATCATTCAATGCAATCGAGGCATAGCGGACAGCTTCCTCGGCATCCAGGTTCCTGGCATCGGCGACCGTAAAGCCGAGCCGCAGCCGCAAAGTGATCTGGTTGTCACCAAGGCTGATCGGCTCCTGGAAGGCCTCCTCGACCCGCGCAACCACATCCTGAATCCGGTTCTCTTCGCCGCCTTTCAGCAGGATCAGGAATTCATCGATTTCCTTGCGTGCAATCGTCAAGGCTTCGGGGAAGGTCTGGGACAACCTGTGCCCGGTGCGTTTGAGAACCGCCCCGGCCTTTTCATCGCCAATTCCGTCGGCAATGATCCGGAACCGCTGGATATCCGTGTGTACAACAAGCAGCGTGCCATGCTTGTCTGTATTGCGCTGATAGGTCTCCAGAAAGCCGGAAAACGTCGACAAGCCTGTGACCCGATCCACGTAGGCCAGATTGCGAATATGTTCCAGAAGGCCGGTCTTCTCGTACCCAAGCGCAGCATTGGAGATGAAGAGCTGGACGACTTCAGAGCCAACCAGATCATCCAACTCTGCTTCGGTGAGAGCGACGTAAAACGCCCCGGCCATACCATTTCGCGTCAATAACGGCATGGCGATCCCGTAAAGCGACGGGCAGGATTGGTGGCTTTCGATGCAATCCACAATCGTCGTGCGCACATGGTCTTCCCCGACCACCCCGAGCGGCAGGTCGACCTTGTCTTCAAACTCGCCGCTGGCCGCCAGAACCCGGACGGTTGACAGATCCGCGCTGCCCACATCGGGCAATGCTTCCAAACCGCAGATCATCGCATCAAGCGGTTTTCCGACAAGCTCTTCAAAGTGCTTGAGCGCTGTATCGGCAAATTCGCTCAAGCCATTCTTTTCGACGATCGAAGACAGATGCGCGTTAAGCTGCTTCAGTTTCTGCCGGTTCGCCTCCAGCGACATCACCAGCGTGTAACCGCGCAGGGAGGTGATGATTGTGGTAATCAGCTTGGTCCGGGACAGCTCCGCCTTTTCAGCATAGCCGTCTATGTCGAACTTCATGATCACATCAGTCTGCGGTGCATAGCCGGGCTGACCGGTGCGCAGGATCAGACGGGTAAACTTGTTGCCAAGTTCAGAGCGGATCCAACGGACAAGCCCGAGACCCGCCGTATCGCTTTCCATGACCACGTCAATCAGAGCAACCGCAATATCGTCATGGGTCTTGAGCATATCCCGCGCTTCCTGTGCGGACAGCGCGTGCAGCAGCTCAAAGGGACGTTCCTCGAATTCATAGCCGGCGACGGCAATCTTGGTCACGTCATGAACGTCCGGATCGTCATCCACGACAAGGATTTTCCATGGCGCCTTTGTCGTTTTGGTCACCTCAGGCTCAGAGGGGACAAGAAAGTCCATGACCATCAGTGAATACTCCTTGCGGTCGATCTCCCCGAAGGAGCTTTGACAGGCAACTCAATTGTGAATTCCGTCCCTGCACCTACTCTGGAAGAAACGGCAATCGTGCCGCTCAATGCTTCCGTGACAAGCTGATAACAGATCGCCATGCCGAGGCCCGACCCGCCTTTGCCGAATTTCGTAGTGAAGAAGGGTTCAAACACCTTTTTCAAATTCTTCTCCGGAATACCAACACCAAAGTCCTTGCAGACAAAAACGATCTTGTCCCCCTCTTCCCCGTCGTCATTGCCCGGAGCACCTCTGACAATTTTCGAACTGATCCTGATGGTGCCTTCGTTCCGGCCTTCATAAGCATGTTTCATGGCGTTTTCGACCAGATTTGACACCAACTGACTGACCGCCCCGGGATAACTCTCGATGATTCTGTCTGCCGCCAGATCCAATTCTACGTTAAATGAGGTTTTCTTCAGAGTCGGCTGTAATGTCGCAAGCGTCTCCCGTATGATATGGTCGAAGTTAAACTGGCGCATTTTTTCGCTCTGACGGTCAACGGCAACCTGCCTGAAATTGCCTACAAGCTCACGAGCGCGCCCAAGTGTCTTTTCAATAATCCCTGCCGTATCGGAAATACGCTGGACCTCCCGTTCCAGCCTGTCCTTGCTCAGGCTCTGCTGGTCAAGCTCCCGCGTCAGGCTGTCGGTTGAATCCTTGATGGTCGTTGCCGCCATCAACGCATTGCCCAAAGGCGTGTTGAGCTCATGGGAGACCCCCGCCACGAGTGCGCCCAGCGCCGCAAGATTGTCCGCTTGGATCAGCTCTTCCTGCACCAGCTTCAACTGCTCGGTCCGGTGGGTCACCAGTTCTTCCAGATTGGTCTGGTATTCCTGGATCTTTTTCAGATCGAGATGCCGCCGGTAAACCATGGATTGCAGGCTTTCGGCCAGAATACCAATCTCGTCGGCCCGGTCCGGCATCAGCCGCGCACTGGGCGGCGCCTCGATCAGGCGCGGCGTCGACAGATATTCGACAATGGCCGATAGCGGCTGACCGATCAAACGGCGGAACACGGCCCGGATAACAACGGCCAAGAGCATCAGATAAACGATGATCGCTGCAACCGTATAGCCAACAGTGGAGACGATCTCATTCGATATCGTGTTGCGGTCGATCAGAATGAAAACCTGCCCGATGGCATCCTTGTGCAGGATCGTGCTGGGGGAATTCAGCGTGTAGCTCAGAGCCTCCTTGCGGCGCGGGCCTTCGACCACCTCACCGAAGTTCCCGGTATCCGGAGTTTCCACCCAGACTCTCTCAACCACTTCAAGACTTTCCAGGCCACGGATAAGCTGCAAAGTGGCATCTGCATTGACCGTCCAGATCGCCCGTTCAAACGGGCGTTCAGTCGCCTGAAAGAAAGCTTCGGTCACGCGAATGGCCCTGGCGTGGGAGGCATCCCAGGTGATTTTCGTCAAAATCCCAATGAAAACAACACCAAGCACCGCAAACAGGCCAAGCGTATAAAGAATGAACGTACGCGACAGGCTGACCCGGCCCATCTCTTTGGGAGTATATGGCAACGACGCACTGCCGCTCACGCTCAAGGCACCCACCCCAAATTCCGAGGAGATCAGTCTCCTCATTGTTCTCACCTGCACCGGCGTCACATGCCGCCCCCGGGAAACCTTTGCTCAAGGTTTCAAACAGCAATTCCGGTGTTTCTAAAGTCATGATATCGGCACCGTTCTACCGGCAGCCAACCTTAGTTTCGGATTTTGCTTAGGGTTTCTAAATTTTCCATAAAAATCAATTGTAAATTAAATCATCAGCAATGCAATTTTTCCTTCCATTTTCTTAAGATAAACGCAACCTCCATCAAAACAGAAGCGTTTTTGTCACGGCGCTTTTGGCATCCAGCAAACCATCAATCACGTCAAAATGGTGCTTGCCCGTTTCTTCCCTGTAGCGCGTGCCTGGCCAGGCTTCGGCCAACAGCTTTGACTGGCGCAAAAACTCCGGCCGCTCATCTGCACCCACCCAGGCTGTGACTGGGCAAGTGCCGAGCCGGGTCTGCAGCGCGGCGCTTTCCAGAACAGCGTCTTTTTCGCTCAGGCCAAAGGAGTCATTCATGCTTGTATGTCTCAAGGGTCTCAGATCGTGCAGGCCGCTGATGGACACAACCGCCGCAATCCGCTCCAGAACCGGCTGGGTCAATGGGGTATCCTCACATAGCATTCGGGTCACCAGGTGCCCGCCCGCGGAATGACCGGCAAGACGAACCGGCCCCTTCACCTGTCCGGCGGCTTTAAGGATCGCAGCGCCGACCTGCTCCCGGATCTCTGACAGTGAAACGGCAGGAGAAAGATCATAACTGGGAAGACACACGGCCCAGTCCTGCGACAGAGGGCCGGCGGCCAAATGCGACCAGAAGCTCTTGTCAAATTTCAGCCAGTAGCCGCCATGGACAAAAACAACCAGCCCCTGCGCTGTACCACTCTTTGGAAAAAACAGGTCAAACCGGTGGCGCTGCCCGTCCCCATAGGCAACATTTAGTCGCTTGCCCTCCCAGCCCTTCCGGAAAGCCTCCGCCTTCTCCGCCCAGCGCAGAGGATACTGTTCAGCACCGGGGATATAGGAGCCGTTCGCATAAGCATCATCCCAGTCGGCGCGCGTTCTTTCACTCATCTTGGAAACCTGAAAAGAAGGAAATTTGAAAGCCCGGCCAACATACACAAATTACCGGCTCATGAAATGGCAAAGCCTGTGCGCTCCTGTGCATGCGCGGCCCCGGTCTGACGCATGACCTCCCAAAAGGGCCAGCGCGAACCTTTCAAAGGCCGGTTTTCCAACAGGATCACATTCTTCTGTTTTAAAAGACCTCTTCTGTTTCGATTGCCGGAGCCTTGCTCTAATCTGCGCGCAAGAGAAAACATCCGCAGGGGCCAATGTGAAGTTGTCTCGTCAGCCCCTCCGAACGGGAGGCAATTCACACATGATGCAACGCTGTTCTGCGCGCGTGCCCAATCTTGCGCATTTTCTGACCCGAAACGCTGCCAGATTCCCAGACCGTCCGGCCCTTGTCTGGGAGGGGAAGACCTGGAACTGGGCAGACCTTGACCGGCGCGTTTCAGCCCTTTGCTGCGCCCTGGAGACCGAGTACGGCCTTGCCAAGGGGGACCGCCTTCTGGTTCAGGCGGAGAACTCCAACCAGATGGTGGAAGTCATGCTGGCCGCGTTCCGGCTTGGAGCGGTCTGGGTCCCCTGCAATTTCCGTCAGGCCCCGGGGGAAACCGCCTATGCCAGCCAGAAGGCAGAAGCGGATGTCTTCATCTTCGATGCCCGCTTTGAAGCACAAGCCAACGCTGTCTCCGCTGAAAGGCCTCAGCTCAAGGGCTCTCTTTCCATAGGACCAGGCGCCCCCGCCCCGTCCTATGAATCCCTGATCGACCGCTATTTGGGACAAACAGCCGGAAATACAGCCGTTGAGCATGATGATCCGTGCTGGCTGTTTTTCACATCCGGGTCAACCGGCCGTCCAAAAGCTGTCGTGCTGACACACGGCCAGATCGGATTTGTCACGGTCAATTATCTCGCAGATCTTCTGCCCGGCACAACCGAGCAGGACGCATCCCTTGTTATCGCACCGCTCTCCCACGGAGCGGGCCTGCAGCTGATCGCCCAGCTCCCGGCAGCCTCTTCCCATGTCCTGATGCCGCGCGGCGGGTTCACCCCGGCGGCGGCTTTCGAGCTCATCGGGAAACACCGGATCAGCAATCTCTTCACGGTTCCGACCATTGTCAAACGGCTGGTGGAAGATCCGGCTGCCGATGACTTCGACCATTCCAGCCTGCGCCATGTCATCTATGCGGGCGCCCCCATGTACCGGGAAGACCAGAAAAAGGCACTTGCCAGGCTGGGGCCGGTGCTTGTGCAATATTACGGCCTAGGCGAAGTGACCGGCAACATCACTGTTCTGCGCCCTCAGGACCATTTCGCCGAAGATGGTCCGTCTAGCCGCATCGGCACCTGCGGCACCGAACGCACCGGCATCGAAATCAGCATTCAGGACGAGGCGGGAAACCATCTTGGCCCAGGCGAAACCGGAGAGGTCTGCGTGATAGGCGCCGCCGTCTGTTCCGGCTATCTGGACGATGAGGCCGCCAATGCAAAATCCTTCCGCAATGGCTGGTTCCGCACCGGCGACCTCGGCCATATGGACGAGCAGCGCTACCTCTACCTGACCGGGCGGGCCTCGGACATGTATATTTCCGGCGGCTCGAATGTCTATCCGAAGGAGATCGAGGAAATTCTTCTCACCCATCCGGCGATCTCGGAAGTGGCCATTCTCGGAATTCCCGATCCGCATTGGGGAGAGACCGGCCTTGCCGTCTGTGTGGCGCAGACCGGGCAGCAGGTTCAAGATGCGGAGCTGACAGAGTTTCTGACCGGCAAGATCTCCCGATACAAGATGCCCGCGCGCTATCTCTTTGTGGATGCGATGCCGACCAGCGCCTATGGCAAAGTCACGAAGAAACTGGTTCGGGACGTCCTGACCAGCCGGGGCCTGATATGAGACGGCCAGCACCGTCAGCCCTTGCCGATATCCGCCATCCGGGCCCTGCCGCGGCCGACAGGCGCCCCTTTGCGCTCTGCGACGCCATTCCGATAGCGGTTCCCGTGCCCGCCGGCACACCGCTCCTGACCAATCTTGGCGTGTGGGCTGCTGCGTCCGGCTTTTCCTCCGCCGTTCTGGATCTGTCCGGCCTCCCCCTCTCGGCCTTCGACTACGTCATGCCCGACCGGGCCATCGACGACCGGCACGCCGCCTGGTACAGCGACACCCACCACTCCGCCGCTGCTGTCCTTGAGGAGGCTGTCGCCATCCTGGGTTGGAAGGACGGGAGCTGGTTCGCCCATATTCACGGCTTCTGGCAGGACGGGAACAAGCAACGCCTCGGCCACCTGCAGCCCCACACGCTGACGGCCACGCAGGACATCACGGTCTCCGGCTGGGGCCTCAGGGGCGCGCGGTTCGAGGCGGAGCTGGACCCGGAAACCGAATTCACGCTGTTCCGGACCAGGACAGAGGACAGCGCCTCCCCGCGGCCAACGCATAATGCACTGATCACGACCCTCGCCCCGTTTGAGGACCTGTCCACCAGCATCGAAAGCCTGGCAGCCACACTTGGCCCTGGCCCCTATTGCGTTTACGGCCTCGGCAGCCTTGCCGGAGCCCGGTTCACCGACAGCGCGCCCATGACAGGCCTGATTTCCGAAATCCTGTTGCGCCCGGGAGCTGGAGCGGAAAAAGGAACACCGCCCGCTGTCCCGGTCCGCTGCGCGGACCTGACCGGTGCTCTCTTTGAGGGTATACTTGTCCCCGGCGGCGCGCCGACGCTGGTAACGTGCGAGCTGCTGATCGTCAGGGAGAACGGATGACCCCGACTTGAAACGCCGGTTTCCAAAGCGCACAAGTGTACGCACCGGACTTAAATGGCACGGGCCGAATTTCATCGGCACCAGAAAGTCTTGTCCGGGAAAATGCGGAATTTCGCGGTTCTAATTGTCAGGAGTAGCTGGTTTTCAATCCGGACTTCTATAAAACGTAGAAATAGGGAAAAGACGTTGAAGCGCGGAAACCTTGGGGGGCATTTCCAAAGCAAGACAGTCCTACTGGATTATTCGTTCCGTGGCATGCGTGGCACACGGTTTTCAAGACTGTATCCGGTTCGTTGTCAGTGTCATCTTTAAAAATTTTCGAATAAGTTTGTCCGTTGTTCGGACAACCAAGTTTTAGGAAGTCTGGGCAGCTTCGTGCAGGTGTCTGCGGCTACACAACATCTATTGCAATCAGACAACACAACAGCACCCCATGACCAAATCTCTGCGCCGCCGACGCAGACTATTCTGTAGTGAAGAATTGAGCCAGCGGAGCAAAACGGGGCCAATTGCCCGATGAATGCAAAAGTTCCCGATTTTCAGTCCGGAGCACCATTCATCGTACGGTTGAGTTTTGTCATGCCGCCCAGCCAGCGATCAATACGGCCAAAAGTGCAACTGCCAGTGCCGTTTTACTCTGACAGATCCACAAGTGGCCCGGCAGAACAGTAAGAGAACATTTACGCTTGCGGAACACAATGAGAACAGGTAATGTGTTCTTGATTTGTACCAGAACCTTCTCATGGTCAAGGAATGCCGATATGCTGACGCGCAAGCAGTATGAACTGCTCATGTTCATTCATGAAAGACTGAAAGAAACCGGTGTTCCGCCGTCCTTTGATGAAATGAAGGACGCTCTCGACCTCAGGTCGAAGTCCGGTATTCACCGGCTGATCACGGCTCTGGAAGAACGCGGCTTCATCCGCCGCCTGCCGAACCGGGCCCGCGCCATGGAAGTGGTCCGGCTGCCGGATTCCATTGCACCGGGCCTCGGCGCCCCCCGCCAGCGTGGCAGCTTTTCCCCGGAAGTCATCGAAGGGTCTCTTGGCAAGCCGGAACCGGCTCGCCCTGCACCGGAGCCTGAAGTGGCGGGAACGGAGATTCCAGTCATGGGGCGCATTGCCGCCGGGGTGCCGATCGAAGCGATTCAGACCCACAGCCATTCCATCACAGTGCCGCCGGAACTTCTCGGCAAGGGCGAACATTATGCTCTGGAAGTGCGCGGCGATTCCATGATCGAGGCCGGTATTCTGGACGGCGACACCGTGCTGATCCGCCGCACGGAAAGCGCCGATAGCGGCGATATCGTGGTGGCGCTGGTGGATGATGAAGAGGCCACCTTGAAGCGGCTGCGCAAGAAAGGCGCCTCAATTGCCCTGGAAGCTGCCAATCCCGCTTACGAAACCCGCATTTTCGGCCCCGGCCGGGTGCGTGTTCAAGGACGGCTTGTCGCCCTCTTCCGCCAATATTGACCGTTTAGCCACCTCCCTGGCGCAGGCTGGTACGCGTCACCTTCCCCGCCCGGTTCCACGGACGGGGCTCCTTTTGAAGCGCAAACTGGATGTCCGTGACAGCCAGTACCCGTGTTTTCAGCGCATTGGGGGCAGATGCCTGATCCTCTCTTTCCCGTTTCCGGGTTCCCTGCCCTTCCGGCACAGCCTCTTCCATGGCCGGGGAAGCGGCGCGCGCCAGCCAGATCGAAACAGCACCGCGCGCATGGCGCAGGGATTTGTCAATCACAAGGGGAGCAGAACAGGATTGGGGCGCGACCAGATCGCTCACGACCAAATCAGCCCATCGGCAATCCATTTCAAATGCCTCAGGCCTCTTTGTGAGAGCCAGTTTGAGAGGCCTGTGCTCGAAGCCGTCAGGCACGTGCGCCCCGGCCACTTGATAGGCACGTATCACGCAGCCGCCGGGATCACAGGCGATTTGAGGCGCTTTCATCCTGCGCGATTTAATTTCGCCCTCTGGAACTCCCTCCGTCTGAAACCAGATATCACCAGCAAAACTGTCCCGGCGGGCAAACCAGCGCAAATCCCCAATCCGGTCCCGGGCTGCGAGCTTGTTTCCGGAAGCGGCAATCTGGATGTCCGGCGGCCGGCTGACCTGCACAAGCACCAGGCCAAGGATCAGGGGCCCAAAGGCCAGGCAGCGCCACCGGCCCGGCAGCAGCAGCACGCCGAACAGGGCAGCTGAAAAAGCCAGCATCTCCGGCAGACCAATCCGGCCAATGGCGCCTGCAGCTCCACTAAGATCAGACACGAAGCCCGCCACATCAAGAAGCAACCTGACACCAAAGGCCATCAGGCTGAGGGGCACAGAGGCCAAGCCAAACGGCATCAGAACAAGCGACAGAACCCCCATGGGCATGACCAGCAAGGTGAAGATCGGCATGCCGAGCACGTTTCCCAGAAGCCCCAGGGGGGCTATGCGCCCAAAATGATGGGCGGCAATGATCCCGGTTGCCAGTCCGGCCACCAGCGCTGTGACAGCCAGCCCCAACGACCAGCGCAGGGTAGACCGGGCAAGCTGCAGCAAAGGCCTGCCCCCATTGTGGGTCTGGCGAATCAGCGGATCCGGTCGGTTCCGCCAGAGCTCGTAAACCGCCACGAGGCAGATCACCGCGGCAAAGGACATTTGAAAACCTGGAAAAAGCAGCCTCTCAGGCGCCAGACCCAGCAGGAAAAGCGCAGCCAGCGCGACACTGCGCAAGGTTAGCCCCCGGCGGCCGGTCAGAACGCCCAGAAAGACGAGACCTATCATCAAAAACGACCGCTGGGTAGCAATCGATGCCCCGGACAGAACCAGATAAAAGACCGCTGCCGCCAGCGCCAGCACTGCGGCGATCTTGTGAATTGGCCAGCGCAGGGCAACTGGCGGGAAAAGGGCCAGAAGAAAAAGCACCGCGCCATAGGTGCCACCAGCAAAGAGCGCCATATGCAATCCCGAAATTGCAAGAATATGGGCAAGCCCCGCCGCGCGAAGGTTCTCTTCCTGCGGCTCCGAAATACCGCTCCTGTCGCCCACAAGCAGCGCCACAACAAGACCCGCCTCCGGCCTGCCCCCCAGGATTTTTGTGATCCTGTTTGCAAACCAGCTGCGCATCTCCCCGACAACGGCGGTTAGACGCAGCCCCGCAGGCAGGGATTGCGCCTCCAGAACCTCCGGCACGCCAAAACTGAACCCGGTAGCCCCGATCTGCGAAAAATAGGCCCGGAGGGAAAAGTCATATCCTCCCGGCACAACCGGCCCAGCCGGAGGAAACAGACGGGCTTTGAGACGGACCAAAGTTCCGGTTCGCGCCGGGCTCGCTGCCGGTATCCGGACCCTTACCTTTTTCGGAAAGACGACCGCCCCGGACGATTTGCCGTTGACAGACGTCACCTCAAGCACAACCCGCACTCCAGAGGCCCGCGTTTCACGGGAGACAACGGTCCCTGTGAGCGTCGCAATCATGGGTTCTCCAAGGCGCGGCGCTGCGACAAAGGCTGTCCGCACGGCTCCGCTGGTCGCACCGGCCAGAAAAGACACAAGCAGCACCATAATAGGCCCAAGCCCCCGTGTGCGTTGCATTTTGAATGCCGCAAGACACGCCAGGGCGAGGACACCCGCAAGCGCGGGCCAGAAGGGTTCTTGAGGCAGTCCCATATAGACCGCTATGCCGGCCGCGAAGGCAAAAGCGGTCCAGAGCAGCCCACGCTCCTGCCAATAAGAACCGGACTGGGCCGGCCGTTTCGCCGTAAAACGCGCGAGCCAAATCCACAGATCGGCACCGGGATCAGCTGCCTTGCCAGTGGCCGTCTCTTTCTGGCGCGCACCTGCAGCTACAGACGTATGAGCTTTCGGCGTCCCGGAAAGACTTTTGAGGTCTTCGTGCGGTGCGTTCTCGTCCGCCACTGCTCCGCTCCCCTTCAGCCTGGCTTCGAGAAACCGACAAGCCTATTTAGCCGCGCCAAAGCCTGTGATAAGACCGCGCCACACACGCAGTGCGCCCCGCGCGCTCACCTTATTGATGAGATTTTCAAAAAAAGCACCATGGCACAAGAGATCGTCACGCGCTTCGCACCGTCCCCGACCGGGTTCCTTCACATTGGGGGCGCCCGCACGGCCCTGTTCAACTGGCTGTTCGCCAAACATCATGGCGGCAAGATGCTGCTCCGGATCGAGGACACCGATCGGGCCCGCTCGACCCAGGAGGCCGTGGACGCTTTGGTCGATGGCCTCACCTGGCTTGGCCTTGACTGGGACGGCGACGCGATTTCCCAGTATTCGCGTGCCGGTCGCCACAAGGAAGCGGTGGAGCAGATGCTGGCTAATGGCACCGCCTACCGATGCTACTCGCCCCCCGAAGAGGTCGAGGCGATGCGGGAAAAGGCCCGCGCTGAAGGCCGCCCGCCCCGCTATGACGGCACCTGGCGCGACCGGCCAGCCTCAGAAGCGCCGGACGGAATCGATCCGGTGATCCGCCTCAAGGCTCCCCAGGACGGCGAAACGGTCGTTGAGGATCTGGTGCAGGGCCGCGTGGTCATTCCGAACAAGGATCTCGACGATCTTGTACTCATGCGCTCGGACGGAACCCCCACCTACATGTTGGCAGTTGTCGTGGATGACCATGACATGGGTATCACTCACATTATCCGCGGCGTCGATCATCTGACCAATGCGGCCCGTCAAACACTGATCTTTCAGGCCCTGGGCTGGACCGTACCCGCCATGGCCCATATTCCATTGATCCATGGCCCGGACGGGGCCAAGCTTTCAAAGCGCCATGGGGCCACAGGCGCCGAAGCCTACCGCGCCATGGGGTATCTGCCGCAGGCGATGCGCAACTACCTTGCGCGCCTCGGCTGGAGCCACGGGGATGAAGAAATCATGGCGCTGGACGACATGATCCGCTGGTTCGGGATGGACGCTGTTGGCCAGTCCGCCGCCCGCTTTGATTTCAAGAAGCTGGAAAACCTGAACGGGCATTATATGCGCGCAACACCGGATACGGAGCTTCTGGATCATTGGAGGGTCTATCTCCAGCATGCTGAAGATGGCGCTGCCGTACTGGACTGGATGGCGCTGGAGGCCAACCGGGCCACCGCCCTTGCTGCGTTGCCCGGATTGAAAGAACGTGCCAAGACGCTGGTTGAATTGACAGAAAGCGCTTCTTATCTTTGGCGGCAGAGGCCGCTGCAGACAGATGAAAAGGCAGACAAAATTCTCACCGATGACGCCCGCACCCTTTTGGGCGAGCTCGGCGTTGCGCTCAAGGACGTGTCTGACTGGACGGCCGAAGCCCTGGAATCAACCGTAAAAGCTTATGCGGAGCAAAAAGACCTTAAACTCGGGAAAGTTGCCCAGCCACTGCGCGCAGCCCTGACAGGCCGGGGCACGTCACCGGGAATCTATGACGTTCTGATTGCCCTCGGCCGGCAGGAATCGCTCGACCGGATCCAGGATCAGGCGGCCTAAGGCTTTCCGAAGCGAAAGCCTTTTCAACGCGGTGCCGCCTTCACACCTGGCGGCACGCGTAAAACTGGTCTTTGACCAAAGCGTTACACGGGCCTGCTTGCGGCACTGCGGCAAATGGGCTACGCAAGACGCGAGTTTTCTAAAGAGCCGTCCGGCAGGATCCTGGCAAACGCGGTTTGCGGGACACACTCTGGAGGGCAAACCAGGATAAATGAAGGGGTTTCTGTATGGCCGACAACAACGCCAAGCTCAACGTCGGTGGCGCCGACCACGATTTCGACGTTTTTGACGGATCCATCGGACCGTCGGTCGTGAACATCTCGTCCTTGTACAAGGACACTGGCATGTTCACCTATGACCCGGGCTTTACCTCAACCGCATCTTGCGAATCCAAGATCACCTATATCGACGGCGACGAAGGCACCCTTCTTTACCGCGGATACCCGATCGAACAGCTTGCCGATCATGGCGACTTTCTGGAATCCTGCTACTTGCTGCTTTACGGCGAACTGCCGACCAAGGTCCAAAAGGACGATTTCGTTCAGCGTGTGACCTATCACACCATGATCCACGAGCAGATGAACCGGTTCTTCTCCGGGTTCCGCCGGGACGCGCACCCGATGGCCATCATGGTCGGAACCGTTGGCGCCCTGTCCGCGTTCTACCACGACTCCACAGACATCACCGACCCGCATCAGCGCATGGTGGCGTCCCTGCGCATGATCGCCAAGATGCCAACCATCGCAGCCATGGCCTATAAATATCATATCGGCCAGCCCTTCGTTTATCCGCGCAATGATCTCGGCTACGCCGCCAATTTCTTGCATATGTGTTTTGCGGTGCCGTGCGAGGAGTACAAGGTCAATCCGGTACTGGCCCGCGCCATGGACCGCATCTTCATCCTGCATGCGGACCATGAGCAGAACGCGTCCACCTCCACCGTGCGCCTTGCCGGCTCCTCCGGTGCCAACCCGTTTGCCTGTATCGCGGCCGGCATTGCCTGCCTGTGGGGACCGGCCCATGGCGGCGCCAACGAGGCGGCACTCAACATGCTGTCGGAGATCGGGTCCGTTGATCGCATCCCGGAATTTGTCGCCCGTGCCAAGGACAAGGACGATCCGTTCCGTCTGATGGGCTTCGGCCACCGGGTCTACAAAAACTATGACCCACGCGCGCGCATCATGCAGAAAACCACCCATGAGGTGTTGGGCGAGCTTGGTATCAAGGACGACCCTCTTCTGGACGTTGCCATCGAGCTGGAAAAAATCGCGCTCAACGATGAGTATTTCATCGAGAAAAAGCTCTACCCGAATATCGACTTCTATTCCGGTATCACATTGCGCGCGCTCGGCTTCCCGACAACGATGTTCACCGTACTGTTCGCTCTGGCCCGCACCGTCGGCTGGATCGCCCAGTGGAAGGAAATGGTGGAAGATCCGTCCCAGCGCATCGGCCGTCCGCGCCAGCTTTACACCGGGGCGACCAAGCGGGACTACACGCCGATCGATCAGCGCCGCTAATCTTTCAAACGAAAAGTTTTGAGAACAGTCTGACGCAAAATTCAAACGCCCTTCGGTGCTTCCGGAGGGCGTTTTGCCTTAAGGGAATGGAAAACACTTTCCAATCAGAGCTGCCGCAGACCGGAAGAGCACCTCCGAAAATACGCCACCAAACTTCGACCAGGATCAGGCTAAAAACAAAAGCAAGTCGAATACATCACGAATACGCAAAAAACCGCTCGAAGCGTAAAGTAAAAACTTGTTTCAATTTAAATAAAACAATATAATATCTAGATTCCATTCAACGGAAGTGACTATTTTCTGCACAAATTAACAGCAAAAACACAAAATATACGGAATAATAACAAGTTAAATCCTAGCCTCGTATCCGCATTTATGACGATTAGAAGTGATATAAACTTCACGAGGGCGATATGGCTTTTTGGAAATATGCAACGGACGTCAAATTCGGTATCAAGGTCGGAGGAGGATTTGCAACTATAGTGGCTCTGACCGGCATTGTCGGTGGTGTCGGTGCCTATGGTGTGATGACGTTGTCGGACCGGATGCAGGTCGCCAAACAATCGACCTCCGTGATCGCCCAGCTTCAAAGCCTTGCTGGCAAGCGGGAAGAGTTTCTCACGCTCCGGACCCCTGCCGCAGCCAAAGCAGCGCTGCAGGATCTCGACCGGCTTGACCTTGAGCTTGTGCAGCTTGAGGGTCAGCTGTCCTCCTCCGGATCGGACACGAGCAAGGTCAGAGACGCAGCAAAGGCTGTTGCGCATTTCCGTAACGCTTTTCAAAAAGTCGTTTCTCTTGCCCGGACCCAGACCGAAAAACGGGAGGAGCTGGAAAGCTCCTTGAAAGACCTGGAAAAGGTGGCCACCGCGATTCTGGCAAAAGCCAGTGACGCACGGCACAAGGTTAGTGACCGGGACGCGAAAGCCCGCAAGACAATTCTGTCCGCCAACAAGGCCGGAGAAGCCACATCAGACTACCTGGAAGAAGTGCTTCAATTACAGAACCAATTTGCCGATGCCAAGAACAACAAGGCGGAACTAGCCAAGATCGAGGCAGGCCTGAAGGCGTTGCTGCCGGATGCAGTCAGCATGACCGCCACCTCTGTGGATGGAATTGATAAGGCCGATTTTGAAAAACTGCGCACCGATACAGAGGCGGCCATCGGCACAGTGACCAAGCTTATGGCCTCCAAAGACTATATCGAGATCTTTGATCTGACCGATGCTGCCAAACTGCAACTCAGCGATCTGGTGAAAAGCCTCAAGAAAATCGGCACAAAGCTCTCAGTGGCGATCCAGACTGTCAACAAACAGGCAGATGACATCAACCGCCACTTCTATGTGGCTGATGACGTCGCAAACACGGTTATGCGCCTTGAAACCAATGCCAACGCGGTCAAGGCGTCCGCCTTCCACTTCATCATCTCACCGGACAGGCATGCGCAGCAAGTTGTCTCCAAAGGCCTGGCCGATCTGACCGGCCTGACAACACGGCTGGAAAAGAGCGCCAGCAGCTTTCCAGACATTGCCAAGAAAGTATCGGACATCCAGAGCTCTCTGTCAGTGTTCGGAACCGCATTCCGGGGCCTGGCGCAAAACAGATTCGAACTCATGTCAGAGATTTCAGACATGAAAGCCCTGGCCGCAACGGTCAGCACACGGATTTCCGGTATCTCCAAAGAACAAAATGAAACAGCCCAGACCAGCAGCAAAAACGCGCTCAGCATCATCATTGTAGCGCTTCTGGCGGCGGTCAGTGCCGGGGCCGGACTTGCCTTTGCTCTCAATTACGCGGTGAACCGCCCGCTCCGCCGGACGACACAGACCATGTCTCATCTGGCGCAAGGCAACACCGATATCGAGATCACTGGAACGGACCGCGGCGATGAGATCGGTGACATGAACCGCACCTTGCAGGTCTTCCTGGACAATGCCCGCGACCGGCTGCGCCTTCAGGCTGAAACCGAACAGGATCAGCATATGCGCTCAGAACGGGCCCAGAAGACCGAACAGCTTGTCACGGAGTTCCGCAGGACCGTCTCGAGGGTTCTGGGCACGGTCGGTGAGACCGCCACCACTCTTGACAGCACGGCCCGGGACCTGAGCACGATTGCGACGGAGAATTCCAGCCTGGCCGACACAACATTCGGCATTACCGATGAAGCCACCCAGAACGTGCAGACGGTCGCAAGCGCGGCGGAAGAACTGGCAACTTCCATTGGAGAGATCGCCCGTCAGGTCAGTCTGACAACCCAGGTTGTCGGCCGGGCGACCAAAGGCACTCATGTGACCAATGACAAGGTCAAGAGCCTGTCCAGCGCCGCCACCAAGATCGGTGAAGTGGTCACTCTCATCCAGGCAATTGCCGAACAGACCAACCTGCTGGCCTTGAACGCCACCATCGAAGCGGCCCGGGCGGGCGAATCCGGCAAAGGATTTGCGGTCGTGGCTGCAGAGGTCAAGGAACTTGCCACCCAGACCTCCAAAGCGACCGAGGACATTAGCTCGCAGATTTCCGAAATCCAGCAGGCCACCAATGATGCCGTCTCCGCCATTCAGGACATCACGGACACGATGGAAGAGGTGAACAAATATACTGCCAACATCGCCTCGGCGGTGGAACAGCAAGGCACGGCCACAAAAGAGATTTCCGTAAATGTGCAACGGGCAGCGGAGCGGACCGGGTCTGTGAAGGCCAATATGTCCAACCTCTCCGAGGCTGTCTCCCAGACCAGCCAGTCGGCCAATCTGGTCCTGACCTCCTCAACGGAACTGTCTCAAAAGACCGAAGACCTCAATCAGGAGGTTGCCCGTTTCCTCACCAATGTGGCCCAGGCCTGAGACAGCTGTACCAGCCTCAACTGAATGAGCGTGGCATCAGGGCAGCAAAAGAGAAATCCGATAAAATGCGGATTTGCTCCAAGATTCCCGGCTCCCTATCAAACCGGATGGTGGTTCTGAAAACAGGGAGACCGGGAGCATTCAGGCCGGTGTGGCGGTTTTGCCCGAAAGGGCGTTGAGGACAACCTCCGCTGCCGCCTCGCTCTGGCTATGACCGCCGGGAAGCCGCATCAGACCCTCCAGTTCGGCAAGGTCTACCAGCTGCTCCTCCCGAGCTTCGCCCGGTGACAAGAGCGCTTTCAAATGCCTGGCCAGAACGTCTGGGCGGACTTCCTCATCCAGAAACTCGGGAATCGCCTTTTTGCCGAGGATGATATTCGGCAGAACAAAGGACTCCACGCTGGAAAATCTGAACAGGCGATTGAGTTCTTTCAGGCGTCGGAAGAACCAGTCCACCTTGTAAGCGACCACCATGGGAACCCCGGACAGGGCGAGTTCCAGAGAGACGGTTCCAGACGCTGCCAAGGCGGCGTGAGCCCGTCGGAACGCCAGTTGCTTGGCGTCCAGCCCGGTCACGATCTCAGGCACATATGGCCAGACAGAGACCTCCTTGCGGATCCGCTCTTCCAGGTGACTGACGGCTGGCAGCAGCACGGTCAATTCGGGCACATCAGTCTTCAGGCGGGCCACCGTTTCGCCGAAAACAGAAAGCAGCCGGTCAACCTCGCTGCTGCGGCTTCCTGGCAGAACGACCAGCACCGGCGCGCCATCTCCAAGGGATGTGCGTTCGTCGCCAAAAGGCCGCAGATCCTCCAGCTTCTCACTCAGGGGATGGCCAACATAGTGGGTCCGCGGTCCGCCCAGGCTCCGGTGCACCTCCGGTTCAAAGGGCAGAAGAGCCAGCAAGTCATCAACATAGGCACTCATTTTCCGCGCGCGCCCGGACCGCCAAGCCCAGACCGACGGAGAAACATAGCCGACAATCGGGATATGCGGAGCCCGTTTGCGCACCCGGCGGGCAACATTGTGGGTGAAGTCCGGGCTGTCGATGATCACCAAAACATCCGGATCCGCAGCAACAACGGCATCGACCGTCTGGTAGACACGCCGGACAATCAGCGGCAGCCGCTTCAGCACCGCGCTGATGCCCATGACGGACACATCAGACATGTCAAAGAAACTGGTCAATCCAAGCCCGGTCATCCTTTCGCCGCCAACGCCGCAATAGCGCACCCCAGCGCCGAGCCTGCCATTCAAAGCTTTCATGAGTTCGGAGCCGAGCTGGTCGCCGGACTCCTCCCCGGCAACCAGGCAAATCGAAGGCATCTGTCCGGTCATTGGTCCGGACCGAGCGCAAGCGTGTCCTGATCAATGCCGATCAGATAAAGCCCTGCAGCATTCGCCTTTTGAAGCGTTTCTTCCTTTTCGGCGATCAGCGCTCCTTGTGCTTCAACGGCAATCCCGGCCAGGCCAGCAGCAACCGCAAGCTCGATCGTGCGCGGACCGACTGTTGGCAGATCGACCCGCAGATCCTGATTGGGTTTGGCCGTTTTGACGAGCACCCCGGCCTTGCCTTTGGAGCGGACCCGGCCGCTGCGTTTCAGCTCCGCGCAACGCTCCAGCATCGCATCTGTGCCTTCGGCCCCTTCCAGCGCGATCACGCGCCCGCCCACAGCGACAGCGGCCTGCCCAATATCAAGTTCCCCAAGCTTCTCCGTGGCTGTCAGAGCCAGTTCCAGATCGCGCCAGTCGGTCTTTTTCGGCTGCACCTTGCCAAGGACACCGCTTGCCGCCAGCAAGTGGGGTGCAACATCCCTGATCCCCACAACCTTGTACCCCTCGACTTCGAACAAACGGATGACCTTGGTCAGCAGGCTGTCATCCCCGCCTGCCAGTGCCCGCAAAATGGTCGGCAGCCGCTTCAAGGTGCCAAAGTCACCGAAAATCGACGTAAAGTCCGGACGCGCCGACACGCCGCCGATCAACAGAACCTGGTCGCAATCAGATGCGCTCAAGAACCTGTAGAGACGCCCGATCTCGCCCCAACCAAGCTCCGCACTGGCCCTTTTGCGGGTCAGCTCATCCGCTTCGCCCTTGATGGCAACAATGCGAAAGTCCCGTCCCGTCTCCAAAAGCGCATCGGCGATTTGTCCGGGCAAGCTGCCATTGCCAGCGATCAACGCCAGGCGCCCCCCGGCTCCGCCTTCCGGCTTCCTCATGGCTTAGTCTTCGCTGCGCGGCGTGCAGAAACGGCGGTCGTCCTTGGCCAAAATGAAATCGGTCACTGTCTTGACCAGCGGCTGATCGGCGCTGTCACCGGCAACAGCTTCCGCCCGGCTGCGCAAGGTACCCTCTTCGCTGTCAAACAAGGCCCGGTAGGCCGCTCGCAGGGCATGAATTTGATCCCGGGGCACACCTTTTCGCTTCAGCCCGACGAGATTAAGCCCGGCGAGACGCGCTCTGTCTCCGATCACCGACCCATAGGGAATAACGTCGAATTCCACACCGGTCATGCCGCCGACAATAGCGCCGGTGCCAATCCGGGACCATTGGCGCACCGCGCTGAGGCCGCCCAGAATGACAAAATCGTCCAGCTCCACATGGCCGGCAAGCGTCGCATTGTTGGCCAGAATGGCATGATTACCCACCTGGCAGTCATGCCCCACATGCGAGCCCATCATGAACAGGCAGTTGTCCCCGACGCGGGTCAGGCCGCCCCCGCCTTCAGTGCCCGGATTCATGGTGACATGTTCGCGGATCTGGTTGTCCGCACCGATTTCAAGACGCGTTTCCTCTCCGCCGAATTTCAGGTCCTGCGGCTTGTGGCCAATGCTGGCAAATGGAAAGATATGGGTCCGCGCCCCCACCCGCGTGTGACCAGCCACCGCAACATGAGCCTCGAGCGTGACCCCTTCCGCCAGTTCCACATTGGAGCCAACGATGGAATAAGGGCCAATCCGCACCCCGTCTCCGATGACAGCCCCGTCTTCCACAATCGCCGTTGCATGGATGTCAGTCATGTGTCCTCACGCATCTATCAGCATGGCGCTGACTTCCGCTTCCGCAACCTTGGTTCCGTCCACCATGGCAACTGCATCGAATTTCCAGATGTTTGAACGCTGCTTGATCTTCTTCACATGGAAATGAACCTGATCGCCCGGCTCGACAGGTTTGCGGAACTTGGCCTTGTCGATGGTCATGAAATAGACAAGCTGCGGCGGCGCGTCATCCCCGCGCGCGTGAACACACAGCGCTCCGGCGGTCTGGGCCATAGCTTCAATCAGCAAAACGCCGGGAAACACCGGCCGTTCTGGAAAATGGCCGGTGAAATGCGGCTCGTTGATGGTGACGTTCTTGATGCCAATACAGCTGTCATCGCCGTCCATTTCGATGATCTTGTCGATCAAAAGAAAAGGATAGCGGTGCGGCAGAAGCTTCATGATTTTCATGATATCTGCGCTGGCAAGAGTCTTTTTTTCTGCGTCTTCCATGTAGTGCCCCTTGGCGGATTAACTCCGTTGTGTTTTTGGCGATGGCTTCCCTTTACGAGCCGCTGCCGCGTTCTGCAAGTTTTCTTAACGCAGCCACTTCCCGGAACCATTGTTTCACGGGCTTTGCCGGTGTGCCCCCATACCGCCCCCCAGGTGCCAGATCGTCATTGACCACGCTGACTGCTGCAACCTGCGCGCCCATGCCAATGGTGACATGTCCCCGCACGCCGCTCTGTCCGCCGATGGCAACAAAATCTTCCAGCGTACAACTGCCTGAAAGCCCAACCTGAGAGACCAGAACACAGTGGCGCCCAACCACCACGTTATGGCCAATCTGCACCTGGTTGTCGATTTTGGTGCCCTCACCGATCACCGTATCCCGGTTCGCCCCCCGGTCAATGGTTGTGTTGGCGCCGATTTCCACGTCATCCTGAATCACGACACGGCCAATTTGCGGAACTTTCAAATGCCCTTGAGGTCCCATGGCATAGCCGAACCCGTCCTGTCCGCAGCACACACCCGGATGCAGGAAAACCCGATTGCCCAAAACACTATGCTGCACGGTGCAATTTGCACCAATCACACAATCCCGGCCGATCCGGACACCGCGCCCGATGACCGCATTGGCCCGGATCACCGTGCCGGCCCCGATCTCGGCCTCCGCGCCGATCACCGCACCCGGCTCAACCCTCACGCCGTCTTCCAGACGCGCTGCCGGGTCGACATGGGCCCGCTCTGAGATGTCAGCGCCCGCCACATCCCGGGGCACCATCGCCTCCGGATAAAGCTTTGCAAGGATCTTTGCCCAGGACCGGTAGGCATCTGCACAGACCAGCACCGCAACCCCTTCGGGCACCTTGTCCTTGTGGCGAGTATTGACCAGACAGGCCGCCGCCTCGGTGGTTTCCAGCTGTTTGAGATAGGCCGTGTTGTCAAAAAAGACCAGCGCGCCTGGTCCGGCATCTTCCAAAGGCGCCACCTTTGACAATTCAAGCGACGCCTCCCCCCGGTAGATTTCCGCTTCAGCCCACTCTGCGAGCGTCTGAAGGGAGACAGGGGCAGGACGTTGGAAGAACGTGGGCTCGGACATATCGAATCCTGATTACAAGACAACAAAAAGGCCGCCGAAAGGATCCGGCGGCCGTTTTCTAACCTATCAGACCGCGCTTTAGAAGCGGGTCCCCCCGCTCAAGCGGAAGATCTGCGTCTTGTCTGAGTCTTCCTTGACGACCGGGTACGCGAAGTCGGCGCGCAGCGGGCCAAAGGGCGAGTTCCACCGGATCCCGGCGCCAACAGAGGCTCTGATCGACAGATCATCGGAGTCGATCTTACCACCATTGCTTTCAACCAGATTGACCAAATCGCTGTCCGCATCCCACAGGGACCCGGCATCGGCAAAGACGGCGCCGCTCAGGCCGAATTCCTTCGGAATGACCGGGAACGGGAACGTGCCTTCTGCAGTGGCGGCGAAGTAGAAGCGGCCACCGATAGCATCCTCGGTCGAAGCGTCCCGCGGACCAATCCCCTGGTTTTCGAAACCGCGGACCAGATTGCCGCCCAGCATGAACTGCTCGGATACCCGCAGGCGTTCGTCGCCAAGGGCCATGATGTTTCCGCCGCGCACCCGCAGGCTTCCGACAACACCATAGTCAGCCAGAAGCTCCTTGTAGGCACGGGCCTGAACTTCGGTTTTGACATAGTAGCTGTCGCCACCGAGACCCGCGAATTGCTGACCGAAAGAGGCAAAGATGCCATCGGTCGGATCCACGTTGCGGTCCAGCGTGTTGTAGCGCAGGTCATAGCCAACCAAAGAGGTCAGATAGGTACCAAGGGAGTCACACACCGCGAGGGACAGATCCGAGGTGTTACAGTTATTGATGTCCGTGGACTCGCTGTCCGGATCGGAGTTCTTCTCCTGGAAGATGTTATAGAACAGCCGGAGCGTGATCTCTTCTTCCCGGAGCGGCAGAGTGAAGCCGAAGCCGCCACCCGTCTTTTCCTGATCGAAGGACCGGTAGTCGTTGGCATCGTCCACCTTCCGGTACAGATCGACATCAAAGGCAACCCGGCGGCCCATGAAGAACGGCTCGACAAAGCGGAACTCGTAGGACTGGGTATCCGTTCCACCGCCGACAGAGAGCTTCACGAACTGGCCGCGGCCAAGGAAGTTCTTCTCTGTGACCGAGACATCGCCGATCACCCCATCCACGGTCGAGTAGCCGACACCGAAGGAGATTTCGCCGGTCGGCTTTTCTTCGACCCGCACATTAACAATCACGCGGTCCTGCGAGCTGCCCTGCTGGGTCGTGATCGAAACTTTCTCGAAGAAACCAAGATTGTTCAACCGACGCTCGGCCTTGTCGATCAGCGCCCGGTTGAACGCATCGCCTTCAACGATATCGAATTCACGGCGGATGACATATTCCCGGGTTCGGTCGTTGCCGATCACATTGATCCGCTCGATATACGCACGCGGGCCTTCTTCGACATAGTAGATCAGGGAAATCGTATTGTCGTCATAGTTGCGCGCGCCGCGCGGGCGGACCCGGGCAAAGGCGTAGCCTTCTTCGGAGACACGCAGTGTCATGTCTTCAACGGTCTGCTCAATCCGCAGGGAATTGAAGGTCTGGCCGCTGCGCGTGCGGAGGAGTTTGCGCAGGTCCTCCGGATCAACTTCGGGAATGGTTGAGACCACTTCCACATCGCCAATTTCGTATTTTTCACCTTCATCAACCGTGAAGGTGACATAAAAGATATTCTGCTCGCGGTCCAGATCAGCGCTCACGGAGACGATCCGGAAATCCGCATAGCCCTTCTTGTTGTAGTATTGGCGCAGCAGTTCCTCGTCCGCGGACAGACGGTCCGGGTCATAGGTATCCGTGCTGCGCAGGAAGCTGAGCAGGCCGCTTTCACGGGTCCGGATCACGTCCCGCAGGCGGCCGTCACTGAAGGCCTTATTGCCGATGAAGCTGATGCGCTCCACACCAGTCTTGGCGCCTTCATTGATTTCAAAAACGAGATCAACCCGGTTCTGGCCACGGTCAATGATCTGAGGCTCAACGGATGCGCCGAAGCGGCCGGAGCGGCGATAGGCTTCCAGAATATTCTGAACGTCAGCCTGCACCTTTGCACGGGACAAAGTCGAACGCGGCTGGGACCGGACAGCAGTTCCAAGCGCGTCATCCTTGATCTTCTTGTTGCCTTCAAAAGACACGCGATTGATGATCGGATTTTCCGATACTGTCACGACGATCGTGCTGCCGCGCGGGGTGATGTCAACAGTGGAAAACAGGCCTGTTGCATAGAGCGCTTTAAGCGATTCATCGACATCGAAGGCGGAGTAAGACCGCCCCGGAACGATGGTCATGTAGCTGATGACGGTTTCATCCTCGATGCGGGTATTTCCCTGCACCTGAATGGACCTGGCTACTGCAGCCTCAGCGGACCTTGCAAAGGACCATTCCCCATGAGACGCAGGCAAAACCGACCCGATCGAAAGCACGGCCACCGCCAACAACACGGCCCGTGTAAGTTTCTGCAATCGCTGCATATTCGCGCTATGCCTTTTTTTTAAATACGCAATCTGAGAACCCACTATCACCCCGGCAGATTCTCAGAACCGACGAACGTTGTATAGGTTTTTGCTGATAACGCAACTGCCCTTGGCGGCCGAAATCGATTTAGCCTGAGGACGTTGCGTCAATGTCACGGCCATCAGGAATCACTCGACACATGTCGCAGGATATCCTTCCAGGTAACAAAGACCATCAGCATAAGTACCAAGCCCAATCCGATGCGGAATCCGACATCCTGAACGCGCTCGCTAAGCGGTTTGCCGCGCAGGGCCTCCGCCGCGAAATACACCAGATGCCCGCCATCCAGAACCGGAACTGGAGCGAGATTGATAAGGCCGATACTGACAGACAGCACGGCCGCGAGTGAAATCAGGGGAATCAGGCCCTGCTCGGCCACCTTGCCGGAAATTTCCGCGACCCGGATCGGACCGCCAAGCTGGTCCGCCGATTGCCGGAGGGTAATCACCCCCCAGATATAGCTGACCGTGCCTTCCATGATCCGGTAGGTTTCCCGAGTGCCCTCTGCAACAGCCTCAAGCGGCCCGTATTTGATGCGTACGATATTGTCGGGATCAGCCCGCCCGCGCAGGCCGATATCCCCTGCCATCTGCCGCTCGCCGAGGAAAACTTCTTTTTCCTTGGCATCCGGGGTCACGGTCAGCGTGACCAGCTTGCCATCCCGCTCGACCTCAAACACAAGCGGGACATTGGCGCTCATCAGAACCACCTGGCGCAGGTCACCAAACGTGTGGATGGCACGGCCGTCGATTTCCTTCACAACATCCCCGGCCACAATCCCGCCCCGTTCGGCAGCTCCGCCCGGGAACACCTCGTCCACAACCGGAACAAGCCCCTGCTTGCCAGCCGAGACGAAAAGCGTCGCGAAAATCACGATGGCGAGAAGGAAGTTGGCGATTGGGCCCGCAGCCACAATTGCCGCACGCTGCCAGACAGGTTTGGCAATGAAAGCTGTTTTGCGCTCTTCCGGGCTCATCTTTTCGATCAGCTCGCGGTTCGGCACGCTGGCCGCATTTTCATCCCCGGCAAACTTCACATAGCCACCCAAGGGAATCATGCAGAGCTTCCAGCGGGTGCCCTTCCTGTCGTTCCAGCCGAAGATCTCCTTGCCGAATCCGACGGCAAACGCATCCACTTTCACGCTGCACCAGCGTGCAACGGCAAAATGACCAAGCTCATGGAAAAAAACGACGATTGTCAGAACAAACAGGAACGGGACAATTGTTCCGACAACGAGGGAATAAGCAAAACCAAGAAATTCCATGAACGGATCCGACCTGACACATTTTTGAGCACTATCTCAGCACTCTATTAACAGGAGAATTACGGCGCGTTAATGATGGGTGCATTTTTTACAGCGGCATCCCTGTCATCAAGACTGCGACTGGATCCATTCTACTGTCTTTTGGCGGGCTTCAACATCCAGAGCGAGCACGTCGTCAACACTTTTTGACGGACCGAGCACTCCTGAGGCGGATAATTGTTCCAAAACCGTTTCAATTGCCCTTGGAATATCGAGAAAGCCGATTTTCTGCGCCAAAAACGCATCGATAGCGACCTCGTCGGCCGCATTCAGCGCGGCCGGAGCTCCACCGCCCGCTTGCAAGGCCTCAAGCGCCAGCCGGAGTGCGGGAAAGCGCACCGGGTCCGGGGCCTCAAAGGTCAGGGAACCGAGCTCCGCAAGGTTGAGCCGCGTCACCGGAACCTCCATGCGCCTTGGAAAGGCGAGGCAATGGGCGATCGGTGTGCGCATGTCCGGGCTGCCAAGCTGAGCCAGAAGCGAACCGTCCTTATATTGAACCAGCCCATGCACCGCAGATTGCGGATGCACCAGCACCTCCAGCTGATCATGGGCCACGGGAAACAGATGCGCCGCCTCGATCACCTCAAGGCCCTTATTCATCATTGTGGCGCTGTCGATGGTGATGCGGGCCCCCATCTCCCAATTGGGGTGTTTCAGGGCCTGGCGCGGCGTTACCCCGGCCATCTGTTCCAGCGAGAAGGTGCGGAACGGTCCGCCCGACGCAGTAAGGATGACCTTTTCGACAAGATCGGCCTTGTCCGTTTCAAGGACCTGGAAAATCGCATTATGCTCACTGTCCACAGGCAGCAGCTCAGCGCCGGTTTCCCGGATCCGGGACATGAACAGATCACCGGCACAGACCAGGCATTCCTTGTTTGCAAGCGCAAGACGCCGCCCTTTGCGGATGGCCCGGAAGGTCGGCTCCAGTCCCGCAGACCCGACAATGGCGCCCACCACCAGATCCGTCTCCCGGTCGACCGCCTCCAGAACCGCAGCGGAGCCGGAAGACACCATAATCCCAGAGCCGGAGAGATGTCCGGCAAGCTCACCATGGTTCTCGGCACATGCGAGCACGGCCGAATCGGCTTTGAGCCGCAGGGCGGTCTTGGCAAGAGAAGCCGCATTCTGATTGGCAACCACCGCCACCACATCGAAGCGGCCAGGATTGCGCTCGATCAGATCCGCAAGGCTTTGGCCGATGGAACCGGTTGCCCCAAGCACCGTGATTTTCACCGGGGCGTCGCTGCCCGCTCCCCTCGCCTCAGCCGGCATACCCATGTCTCCAAATCACCTCAGCCCCAGGCCCGCAATCGGGTCCGCCAGGGACCCTCCGGCGGCCAGCCCCAGGAAAACGGCAAAGATCGCAGCGGCCACCAGCCCGTCGATCCTGTCCATGATGCCGCCATGCCCGGGAATCAAGCGGCTGGAATCCTTGACATCAAAGCGGCGCTTGATAGCCGATTCCAGCAAGTCCCCCGCCTGGGAGACGACGGACAGGACAACCGCGAGCCCTGCCCAGGCGAGAAGCGCCGTTCCGCCAAGCAGCATCACCAGCCCCGTGCCGAACAACACCGCGCACAGAAGGCCGCCCAGGGCCCCGGACCAGGTTTTCTTGGGTGATACGCTCTGCCACAGCTTCGGCCCGCCCAGGGCCCGTCCGGTAAAATAGGCAAAGATATCCGTTGCCCACACCACGAACAGCAGAAAGAAAGTGAAGATCAGGCCATTGCTGCCATTGCGCGCCGCCAGAAGGCCAAACAGGGCAAAGCCGCTATAGAGCAAGCCTTCAGCGCCCCAGCGCCCAACCCTGCCAAACCGCCCGAGAGCCAGGGTCAGCAATGCGCCCAGCAGCAGCACGGCCAGTCCTGCCCCCGGCCTGCCGAGACTGCCGAGAAGCGCAAGCACAACCAGGCTGATCAGGCTGATCAGAGTGCCGGCAAGCGCCTCCCGGCACCCGGTAATGGTGCGCCATTCCCATAAGAAAAGCGTCGCGGCCACCAGGATCAGCAACGCATAGGCAGTGCCGCCCCAATACGTGACCGCAAGCACCAGCGGTCCGAGAATTGCCGCCGAGATCAGGCGCAGCTTCAAGTCCGCCGTCTTCTTTTCGATTGGTCCGGTATCCGCCATCATAAGGGCGCCACGTCAGAGCGCCTTGGCATCAAGGCCGCCATATCGCCGCTGGCGATTGCTGTAGCACTGGAGCGCCTGTTCAAGCGCCGTTTCATCAAAATCCGGCCAGTTCAGGTCGCAAAAATAGAATTCCGAATAGGCTGCCTGCCACAAAAGAAAGTTGGACAGGCGCAATTCGCCGCTGGTGCGAACAATCAGATCCGGATCCGGCAGACCAGCCGTGTCAAGCGAACGGGTGATCATCTCTTCGGTGATCTCTTCCACCCGCATTTCCGCGTCCTGCACCCGCTGCGCGAGATGCTGAACGGCCCGCACGATTTCCGAGCGCGAGCCATAGTTGAAGGCCACCACCAGATCCAGGCCCGTATTGTCCCGGGTCAGCTCTTCAGCTTCTTCCAGCAGTTTTAGGATGCCCGGCTCCAGATCGGCGCGGCCTCCAATGATCCTGATCCGGACATTGGCCTCATGAAGCTCGCTCAGGTCCCGTTGCACGAACCGCCGTAAAAGCCCCATGAGAAAGGAAACTTCCGTTGCCGGCCGGCTCCAGTTCTCCGAGGAAAAACTATAGATCGTAACGATCTTGACCCCGAGCTTGCCGGCATGGCGGATGGTCCGCCGCAACGCCTCCAGCCCCTGCCGGTGCCCTTCGGTACGCGGCAGCCCCCGGGCGGTCGCCCACCGGCCATTGCCGTCCATGATGAAAGCAACGTGGTGCGGCGGCTTGGAGAAGGTTTCATCCCCGGCAGGTGAGTGCGGATTCGGGCTGACGCTCATCGGCTTCCCCACGTCTCGGATCCGAGGCCCCTAGACCTGCGAAATTTCCTGTTCTTTCTTCTCCAGCATGCTGTCCACTTCATTGATCATCTGATCGGTCAGTTTCTGGACCTCATCGGAGGCGACACGGCTGTCATCCTGGGAAATTTCACCGTCTTTTTCTGCCTTTTTGGCGTCATCCATGCCATCACGGCGCACATGGCGGATAGCCACCTTGGCCTGTTCGGCGTATTTGTGGGCCACCTTTATCAGTTCCTGGCGGCGTTCCTGGTTGAGTTCGGGGATCGGCAAGCGCAGAAGCTGTCCATCCACAACCGGGTTGAGCCCAAGGCTTGATTCGCGGATCGCCTTTTCGACGGCCGCCACCATGCCCTTGTCCCACACCTGCACCGCCACCATACGCGGCTCCGGCACGGACACAGTGGCAACCTGGTTGATCGGCATGGCCTGGCCATAGGCATCCACGGAGATCGGATCAAGCATGGAAGCAGAGGCGCGGCCGGTACGAAGTCCGGCGAAATCGGTTTTCAGCACCGACAGGGCTCCCTGCATCCGGCGCTTCAAATCATCCAAATCGACACCTTCAACCGACATCTTAACCTCACTTTTGTTTTGTAATTGGCAAAATAGAGTCCCAGCGCGCGCCAACATGGCACAAACGCGCTGAAACACAAGAGCTTGACGGACGATCAGTCTTTAAAAGTTTCAGTCGCCCACGACTGTATAAGTACCTGTTTCCTGCAGGACACTTACCAGGGCTCCAGGGGTGTGAATGGAAAAGACGATCACCGGGATCGAGTTGTCCCGCGCGAGCGCAATCGCGGTCGTATCCATGACCTTCAAGTTGCGCGTGATAACCTCTTCATAGCCGAGCGTTTCATAGCGCTCCGCGTCCGGGTTCTCTTTCGGATCTTCCGAATAGACACCGTCCACCTGCGTGCCCTTCAAGAAGGCATCGCACTTCATTTCAGCTGCGCGCAAGGCTGCGCCGCTGTCGGTGGTGAAGAAGGGATTGCCTGTGCCGCCGGCGAAGATGATGACGTCCCCGTCTTCCATGTAACGGTCGGCCACACGCTGGGAAAACGTCTCGCAGATCGAGGGCACCGCAACGGCGGAAAGCACCCGCGCATTCACTTTCAGCCGACGCAGCGCGTCAGCCAGGGTCAGGCTGTTCATGATAGTGGCCAGCATGCCCATATGGTCGCCAGTGACCCGGTTGCCGCCCTTGGCCGCAACCGCCACGCCACGGAAGATGTTACCGCCGCCGACAACCACGCCGACCTGGGCGCCAAGCGCCACCGCATCAGCGATTTCCTTGGCAATTCTTTGCACAATGGCCGGATCGATCCCGAATGCCTGTGACCCCATCAGGGCCTCACCGGAGAGTTTCAGGAGGATCCGTTTCCAACGCAAAGAATTCGACATGAGTTCACCCGTTTTAGAATTGTCTTTCTAAAAAAAAAGCGCCGGTCTTGCCGGCGCTTTTCCTTGAGCTTACTGCCCGGTGGCTGCCGCCACCTCTGCGGCGAAGTCCTGCTCCTCTTTCTCGATCCCCTCGCCCAAGGCGAAGCGGACAAAGCCGGAGAGTTTGACTTCAGTCCCCAATTCTTTCGAAAGCGCTTCGACAGCCTGTTCAACCGTTTGATCCGGATTGATCACAAAGGCCTGCTTAACGAGGGTAACTTCCTCGTAGAATTTGCGCAAACGGCCTTCCACCATTTTTTCAATGATGTTTTCCGGCTTGCCGGATTCGCGGGCCTGCTCGGAGAACACGGTCTTTTCGCGTTCCACAACAGCAGGGTCAAGCGCGTCCGTATTCAAGGCCAGCGGGCTGGTGGCCGCAACATGCATGGCGATCTGACGGCCAAGAGCATCGAGTTTGGCCGCATCGCCGGAGGATTCCAGCGCGACCAGAACGCCGATCTTGCCGAGATCGTCGGCCACCTTGCCATGAACATAGGTGGACACGACGCCAGCAGAGACAGACAACAGCGCAGAGCGGCGCAGGGTCATGTTCTCGCCAATGGTCGCAATCGCTTCGGTGATTGCATCAGCAACCGGCTTGCCGTCAAGATCAGCCGCAGCCAGAGCTTCAACGGACCCGTCGGTTGCCACGGCAACCTTGGCGACCTTGGCCACGAGCTCCTGGAACCCTTCGTTGCGGGCAACGAAGTCGGTCTCAGAGTTCAGCTCGATCACAGCCGCCTTGGTGCCGCCAGAAGCAACACCAACCAGGCCTTCTGCCGCAACGCGGCCAGCCTTTTTGGCGGCCTTTGCCAGGCCCTTGGTCCGCAGCCAGTCAACAGCCGCTTCCATGTCGCCGCCTGATTCATTCAGTGCGGTCTTGCAGTCCATCATGCCAGCGCCGGATTTCTCGCGGAGCTCTTTTACCATCGCAGCGGTAATGCTCATCGATTGCCTCGTGGATGGGGGTTTCAGATGAGACACGGTTTAGCCGATGGCTTTCCGCGCCTTTATGACGGGACCGCAACAAACTGCGGCCCGTCTTGCGAATTCAACAACAAACTGCCGCGTAAACCCGCGGCAGCCTTAGCTCAGGCTTCGGCAGCAACCGCTTCGGCTTCAACCGGAGCGTCTTCCGCCACCGGAGCAGCTTCTTCGGTTGTCTCAGCCAGGGCTTCTTCCACCGGAGCCTCTTCCGATTCGCCAATGTCCATGCCGGCAGCGCCCTGGGCGCGGGAAATACCGTCAATGGCAGCACGTGCGATCAGGTCGCAGTAGAGCGAAAGCGCACGGCCGGCATCGTCGTTGCCCGGCACCGGATAGGTGATGCCATCCGGATTGGAGTTGGAATCGAGGATCGCAGCCACCGGAATTCCCAGACGGCGTGCTTCCTGAATGGCAATGGCTTCCCGGTTGGTGTCGATCACGAAGATCAGGTCCGGGATACCGCCCATATCCTTGATACCGCCCAGGTTCCGCTCGAGCTTCTCACGCTCGCGGTCCATGAAGAGACGCTCTTTTTTCGTCAGGGCGTTGGCCGCATCCGAAGATAGGGTCTCTTCCAGCTTGCGCAGGCGCTGAATGGACTGGGAAATGGTTTTCCAGTTGGTCAGCATGCCGCCGAGCCAGCGTGCGTTGACGAAATACTGAGCGGAGTTGCGGGCAGAAGACGCCACGGCTTCCTGAGCCTGACGCTTGGTGCCGACGATCAGAACGCGGCCACCGCCGGCAACCGTATCAGACACAGCTTTGAGCGCCTGATGAAGAAGCGGAACGGTCTGGGACAGGTCCATGATGTGAACATCGTTGCGTACACCAAAGATGTACTGACCCATGCGCGGGTTCCAACGGTGTTTCTGGTGACCAAAGTGAACGCCAGCCTCGAGCAGCTGACGCATGGTGAAATCGGGCAATGCCATGGCCCTTAATCTCCTGATTTTTCCGGTTTAACCTCCGCAAGAGGATGTGGGCCGGAGGATCACTCCTGTCGGCCACCGGATGGACCCCGATAAGCTCAGGTTCCGCCCCTTGCGTGTGGAATGGGCGCCTTATAGTGGGCAGAGAATTTTATTTCAAGACCCAAAACCCGGTTTTGTCGTCCGTTTTCAAGGACACAAGTGCTCCGGTGGTGGAGGAAAACTGCCAGATCTGCCGCGCAAGGGGCTGGCGCCAGCCGCACTGCCCGCATGCGGACGTGTCAAATCTGACAGACGACGCGCAGCACGAGGTCAAGAACGCCGGTCAAAGGCGGTTCCAAGTCTATTGGAAAGAGATGGATAAGACCAGCCAGGGTCAATCGAGCACATTGCCGCCCTGGCTGGAGCCGACGGACCAGTGATCGGGCTGCACGCGGACAAACACCTGCGACCGGTGCCGCTCGGCAACTTCCGCATTGTCGGCCGAATCTTCGGCGCTGCGCAGAGCCAGGGCAATCGAGCCCACCTGCTGGGCCTGAACCACGACTTCCGACTGAAACAGTGTCAGCTCGAGGGTTGCCGTGCGCTTTGGCGACAGGTTCTTCTGCTCCTGCTCTCCGGCCGTGGTGCTGTCGATTGCCAGGACGCGGATGTTCTCAAGAATGGTCTCGCTGGCGACCCCAACCCCTTCCACCTCCCGGGAAAGGATCAAATCCACCTTGTCACCTGGAAGAATGAATCCGCCTGCGGAGGTTTCCTGCTCAACCCGCACCGCAATTGCCCGTTTGCCCTTGGGCAGCATGGTGGCCATATAGCCCTTGTCCGACTGGATCAGACGCTCACTGCGGATCGGCTCGCCGGAATAGATCGGAGAGCGTGCAATGCTGCCCATAAAGTTGACCAACTCAACTCCGCCGCCTGCTTTCTTGGTCACCGCGCCGTTCGGAACCCCATTTTCCGGCCACTCGGCCCAAGTGACATCCTGATCGGTGAGCTTGCCGCCCAGGGGAATATCTCTTGAAGCCACCAGCACTTCGGCCTGCGGCTCGCGCACGATCTGAACCGGCGCAGGTGCGGCGGACGTTTCTTCAGACGCCATCACGAACCGGAAGGTCTCATACCCCGCCCCAAGGGAGACCAGAAGCACAAAAATTCGAGCAATCTTCGTCCACAATTTGCGTTTTCCCCAACACACATTCCTTGTCACGCTAACAATACAGGAGAACCCATGAAGACTTAAATACCGCAAACAACAAAACACGGTCACGATTAACAAATCGTCAAATTTTTACATTTGATCTGACCAAGATAATTTTAAAAATACAATTTTATTATATTTTTTTACATTCCTTAATTCTAAAATCGCATGTAAACTGGAACAGTAGACTGAAAACAGGAAATATCGAGATACAATAACAATTCAGAAAAATTCGGGAATGAACAGCCATTCGGCCGCGCTTACACGCCGCTCCTGGTTTCAGGCCATTTGCACATCGGTGACGCCAGGCACCGCTTTCAGCGCACCGCCAATCTCCGGCGACAGGCGGAACCGGCCGGGAAGCTTGACCTCAACCTCACGCGCCCCGTTTTCCAGAAGCACAATCACGGTCACATCCCCTTCCCCGCGCACCTGAAGATGCTTGGCAAGGCTCGCGATCGGGCGCTCATCGCGCACAAAGACCCGCATGCTTTTCTGAAGCCGGGCAGCCATCTGGTCGATGGGATCAACCTGCTCAATCCGCAGCGATGGCTCCTCGTCGCGCATATCCGCTCCGACCAGCACCACAACGGACCGGCCCGTTTGCAGCAAGTCCCGGAACTGTTCCAGCTTTTCCCGGAACAGCAGTGCCTCATATTGTCCCGTCGCATCGGACAGGCGGGCAATGCCCATGCGCGTACCCGTCTTGGTTTTGCGCTCCTGCATCGACACCACGGTTCCGGCCAGCCGGCCATGGGAGGCCCCGCGTTTCACCGCTTCGGCGAATTGGGTCCAGGGCTGCACCCGCATCTTTTCCATAACACTGGCATATTCATCAATCGGGTGGGCGGAGAGATAGAAGCCGATGGCCGCGTGCTCGCGCTGCAGCTTCTCCTCATTGGTCCAGCCATGGACCTCGTCCAGCTGCAGCGGCTCTTCACTGTCGCTGCCGCCAAAGAGTTCGTCCTGGCCCAGTGTGCGGTTTTCCTCGGTGCGCTGCGCCAGCCCCATGATCCGGTCCAGCCCTTCAAAGACGCGGGCCCGGTTGGGCTCAAGTTCGTCAAAAGCTCCGGCGGCCACCAGGTTTTCCAAAGTCCGCTTGTTCAGCGCCCTGGGAGAAATACGGCGGGCGAAATCGCCCAGGCTCTTGAACGGCTCATTGCCGCGCACCTCAACAATATGCTCCACCGCCTGCTCGCCCACACCCTTGATGGCACCCATGGCGTAGAGGATCTTGCCATCCGCCACATCGAAATAGACCTGCCCACGGTTGATCGAGGGCGGCACGATCTCAATGCCCATGCGCCGGGCCTCCTGGCGGAAATCGCCGAGCTTATCCGTGTTGCCCAGATCGAGTGTCATGGACGCGGCCATGAATTCCACCGGGTGGTTCGCCTTCAGCCAGGCGGTGTGATAGGAAACCAGCGCATAGGCGGCCGCGTGGGACTTGTTGAAGCCATAGTTGGCAAATTTCGCCACGAGATCAAAAATCGTCCCGGCCTGGTTCTTGTTGATGCCCCGCTCCACCGCTCCATCCACGAAACGGGCCCGCTGAACTTCCATCTCTGCGGCAATCTTCTTGCCCATGGCGCGGCGCAGAAGGTCTGCTTCACCAAGGGAATAGCCGGACAGGACCTGCGCAATCTGCATCACCTGCTCCTGGTAGACGATGATGCCGTTGGTCTCCATCAGGATCGGCTCCAGCAGCGGATGCAGGCAGTCGGGATCCTGTTCGCCGTGTTTCACCGCGTTGTAGACGGGAATGTTTTCCATCGGGCCCGGACGGTAGAGCGCCACAAGCGCAATAATGTCCTCGAACCGGTCCGGTTTCATGCCCGCAATCGCCCGGCGCATGCCCTGACTTTCCAGCTGGAACACGCCGAAGGTTTCACCCCGCGCCAGAAGCTCGTAGGTTTTGAGATCGTCAATGGGCAAGGCTGCCACATCCACGCCGATCCCGCGCCGCTCGATCAGCTTGACCGCCGTGTCGATGACAGTGAGCGTCTTCAGGCCGAGAAAGTCAAACTTCACCAGACCCGCATCTTCCACCATCTTCATGTTGAACTGCGCCACCGGCATATCGGAGCGCGGGTCGCGGTAGAGCGGCACAAGCTGTTCCAGCGGCCGGTCGCCAATCACGACACCGGCCGCGTGGGTGGACGCATGCCGGTAGAGGCCTTCCAGCTTCTGCGCCATGGACAGCAGCCGCTCGACAATCTCCTCTTCCCTTGCCGCTTCGCGCAGGCGCGGCTCATCTTCCAGCGCCTGACCCAGCGTGACCGGATTGGCCGGGTTCGCCGGTACCAGCTTGCAGAGCCGGTCGACCTGGCCATAGGGCATTTGCAGCACCCGGCCCACATCGCGCAGCACAGCCCTGGCCTGCAGCGATCCGAAAGTGATGATCTGGGCCACTTGCTGGCGGCCATATTTCTCCTGAACGTACCGGATCACCTCTTCCCGGCGCGTCTGGCAGAAATCGATATCGAAATCCGGCATGGAGACGCGTTCCGGATTGAGGAAGCGCTCGAACAGGAGGGAAAAGCGCATCGGGTCGAGATCGGTAATCGTTAGAGACCAAGCCACCAGAGAGCCTGCCCCGGAGCCACGGCCCGGCCCGACCGGGATGTCGTTCGCCTTAGCCCATTTGATGAAGTCGGCAACAATCAGGAAGTATCCCGGGAATTTCATCCGCTCGATGATGCCGGTCTCGTAGTCCAGCCGTTCCCAATAGTCTTTTTCTTCCAGACCCGGCGCCAGCCCGTGGGCCTCAAGGCGCGCCTGCAGGCCTTCCCTTGCCTGGCGCTTGAGTTCTTCAGCCTCCGCCTGTTCCGCCTCCTCCGGATCCGCATCCGCCCCGGCAAAACGGGGCAGGATCGGAGCCCGGCGCAGGGGCCGGAAGCTGCAGCGCCGGGCAATCTCCACCGAAGAAGCCAGCGCCTCGGGAAGATCACAAAAGAGCGAACACATCTCTTGCCGGCTCTTGAAATAATGTTCCGGGGTCAGGCGGCGGCGGTCATCTTCAATCAGCACCCGGCCTTCGGAAATGCAGATCAGAGCGTCATGGGCCTCGTAATCCTCACGTTTTGGAAAAAACGCTTCATTGGTCGCCACCAGAGGCAGCCCAAGTTCATAGGCCAAAGCCAGGAATGCCTCTTCGGTGCGCCGCTCGCCCTCCATGCCATGGCGCTGAAGCTCTACATAACAGCGGCCGGGAAACCCGTCTGCCAAACGTCTCAGCCGCCCCCGGGCAAGATCCTTCTGCCCTGCCAGCAGGGCCGCCCCCACCGGCCCGAGATGGCCGCCGGTCAACAGGATCACATCTTCGGATTTCGACAGGAGATAGTCCGCAGACACATGCGGCTTCAGACCGGTTTCCGTATCTAGAAAGGCGCGGGATGTCAGTTCCATCAGGTTGCCATACCCGGCCTCGGTCATAGCAATCAGGACCACATCGGCCAGCGCCGGTTCGCCCCTGCGCCCGCTCTCCAGCCCATCGTCAAAGAAAACCGACATCTGGCAACCGGTGACCGGCTGAATGCCAGCCCCCCAGGCCTTGGCGGAAAATTCCTGCGCTCCGAACAAATTGTTGGTGTCGGCAATGGCGAGCGCAGGCTGACCATCCTCCTTGGCAAGATCCAGGAGTTTCTTGATGGGCAGCGCCCCTTCAAGGAGCGACAGCGCCGAGTGGACACGCAGATGGACAAAGCCCGGGCCGCCTTCCGAAAGCGCAGTGCCCGCCGGGACCACATCACTTGGCGCCCTGGAGGCTCCTTGGGAAACTGTGTCGATCGCCGTCATGGAGGGTACCGCCTGTTGAAGAATCAGCACTCCAGTGAAGCCTGTCTTGCCCGGCCTGTCGAGCCATCTGCCGACTTGTACCCGTTGTTCTTGGGAGCCTTTGCATCAAACGGCCCGGGGGAGCAATCGCGGATAAAGCGCGCCCCATGCCAGCACGTCAGACCCGGCCCGGCGCGCAGCGGCCATCAGCCCCAAGCCTCGCGCCATTTTTCAAATCAGCCGTCAGCCAACCGCCAGAAGAACATCGCCCCAAACGGTCAGCGTGGTGCAAAAACAAACCAAAGAAGCAAGGGCTGCAAAATCACGAGCGATATGGATCATGTCATCCTCCAACGGTCAACTCTTACGTTGAAAAGAAGAATGTTCTATTTTTGTTCGTATTGCAAGCACTTTTTGTTCCCCTTGCTTTAACCAAGATCAAGCGCTTCTTAAACATCTCGTATTTGCTTTGTTCTCTTTGGCTCCATCCTGAAAGACGCAGCGCCCGGACAGGAGCCCTGTCCGGGCCCAGCCCCGCCATGCCAGCCTCAGGCTTTCAGGGGTTTGACCAGTCCGTCTTCCAGGGTGATCGCCCTGTCCATGCGCGCGGCAAGTTCCAGATTGTGCGTGGCGAACAAGGTCGCAACCCCGGACGCCCGCACCAGCGCCGCGAGCGCATCAAACACATAACTTGCCGTATTCGGATCAAGATTGCCGGTCGGCTCATCCAGAAGCAGGATGCGCGGCGCATTGGCGACGGCCCGCGCAACAGCAACCCGTTGCTGCTCGCCACCCGATAATTCTGAGGGATGATGACTGCCGCGCTCGCCAAGGCGCATATAGGCTAAAAGCTCGTCCGCCCGCTCAGCCGCCACCTTGCGCGGCAATCCCCGGATCATCTGCGGCATCATGATGTTTTCCTGAGCGGTGAACTCCGGCAGCAGATGGTGGAACTGGTAGACAAAGCCGATGTCATTGCGCCGCAGAGCCGTGCGCTCATCATCGGTGAGCTCCGAGCAATTGACCGGCCCCAGAAACACATCGCCAGCATCAGGACGCTCCAGCAGCCCGGCAATATGCAGCAAGGTGGACTTTCCGGTGCCGGACGGGGCAACAAGTGCAACCATCTCTCCGGCATCAATCCTTAAATTGGCCCCACTGAGAATATGGAGCTGGCGCTCCCCCTCATCAAAACAGCGGGTAATTCCGGAAAGTTCGAGCGCTGCAGGGGCAATTCCCGGCGCCCGGCGTGGGTCAACGGCCATGTTCATCTCCCGCCCTCACTCGTATCTGAGCGCTTCGACCGGATCGAGGCGGGCCGCCCGCCAGGCCGGATACAGAGTTGCAAGCAGTGACAGCACCAAAGCCATCACCAGCACGGTGATTGTCTCGCCGCTATCGATATCGGCCGGCAGTTTCGACAGGAAATAAAGCGTCGGATCGAAAAGCTGCGTAGACGTGAGCCAGGACACAAACTGGCGGATGCTCTCAATGTTGAGGCAGACGATCAACCCCAGAAAGAACCCAGCCAAGGTGCCGACACAGCCGATGCTGGCGCCGGTGATCAAAAAGATGCGCATGACCGCCCCCCGTGTCGCCCCCATGGTGCGCAAGATGGCAATGTCACGGCCCTTGTCCTTCACCAGCATGATCAGGCCGGCAATGATATTGAGGGCGGCCACCAGAACAATCAGCGTCAGGATGATGAACATCACATTGCGTTCCACCTCCAGGGCGGAAAAGAACGTGACATTGCGCTGGCGCCAGTCGGTTACGAAAGTGGGCCTGTTGGCCGCATCTTCGATTGCGTGGGTCATGACGCCGACATTGTCCGGGTCGCTCACATAGACCTCGATCCCGGTCGCCTTGTCGCCCATGTTGAAATAGGCCTGCGCTTCTTCCAGCGGCATGAACAGGAAGGTGCTGTCATATTCGCTCATGCCGATCTCGAAGATCGCCGAAACGGGATAGGCCTTGACCCGGGGGGTGACGCCCATGGGCGTAACGCTGCCGCGCGGGGAAATGATGGTGATGTTGTCGCCGACCGTCACCCCGAGCTGCTGGGCCATGCGGGCGCCGATAGCCACCCCCTGCCCCGCATCGAAATCATCAATCGATCCGGACTCAATGTTGCCGGCAATCAGCGGCACCCGCCGCAGGTCGCTCTCATAAACACCGCGCACCAGGGCACCGAGATTGCCCGCAGGGCCCGAAACGAGCGCCTGACCTTCAATGAAGGGAATCGCCGCAACCACGTCCGGAACGGCTTCCAGCCGCCCGGCCACCGCGTCATAGTCGTTGAGAGGCTGATCGATGGGCTGGACCAGCATGTGGCCATTGATGCCGAGGATCTTGCCGAGGAGTTCGGAGCGGAACCCGTTCATCACCGCCATCACGATGATGAGTGTCGCCACTCCCAGCATGATTCCGGCGAAGGAAAAGCCCGCGATCACCGAGATAAAGGTCTCCCGGCGGCGCGAGCGCAGATAGCGGCTGGCGATCATCCATTCAAAGGCGGAAAAGGGGCGTGTGGGCGCGGCCGGTCCCCGGTCCTCGCCTGCGTCCACCGTGTCTGTTGCCGTCATTGTCAATCCACTTCAGCACTGCCCAAAACCGGATGCCCCAAAGGCACCCGAATCCCCGCCCCGAGGATCACCGCAGCTGATCAGTCCGTCAATGCTGCCGTGAGTTTGTTCAAGGTTGCCTCCGGGGTGAGCATTTCCTTTTCCCCAGTTGAACGGTCCTTGACTTCCAAAACACCATCTTTCAGCCCTCGGGGACCAGCGACCACCTGGAACGGCAGCCCTATCAGATCCATGGTCGCGAACTTCGCCCCGGCCCGAGTGTCCGTATCGTCGTACAGCACCTCGATACCGGCCGCTTCCAGCTTGGCATAAAGATCTTCGGAGGCAGCATCGGTCACTGCATCGCCCGGCTTGAGGTTGACCAGCCCGACATGGAACGGGGCAACCGATTTCGGCCAGATGATTCCATTTTCATCATGATTGGCTTCAATCAAGGCCCCAAGAAGGCGAGACACTCCAACCCCGTAGGACCCCATATGCACGGTCACCTCGGAGCCTTCCGCTGTTGCCACTTTCGCACCCATCGGCTCGGAATACTTGGTGCCGAAATAGAAAGTCTGGCCAACTTCGATGCCGCGCGCAACGATGCGCTTGTCTTCGGGAACCGCTGCCTCGAAAGCCGCCTTGTCGACCACATCTTCCGTGGCCGCATAGTGGGAGGTCCAGTCGTTGACGATCCCGCTCAAATCGCTCTGGAAATCAACATCTGCTCCCGGCGTTGCTTTGGTCAGATAATCCGAATGGCAATAGACTTCGCTCTCGCCGGTCTCCGCCAGAACGATGAATTCGTGGCTGAGGTCACCGCCAATCGGGCCAGTCTCGGCCCGCATGGGGATCGCCGTGAGCCCCATGCGCTGATAGGTCCGCAAATAGGCCACGAACATGCGGTTATACGATTCAATCGCCCGCTCCTTGTCCAGATCGAAGGAATAAGCATCCTTCATCAGGAATTCGCGGCCGCGCATGATTCCGAAGCGCGGACGCACTTCATCGCGGAATTTCCACTGGATGTGATAAAGGTTCAGCGGCAGATCCTTGTAGGAGCGCACATAGGACCGGAAAATGTCCGTGATCATTTCCTCATTTGTCGGCCCATACAGCATGTCGCGCTCGGACCGGTCCGTGATGCGCAGCATTTCCTTGCCATAAGCGTCATAGCGCCCGCTTTCGCGCCACAGTTCGGCGGACTGAATGGTCGGCATCAACAGCTGGATCGCGCCAGCCCGAGCCTGCTCTTCTTCAACGATGCGTTCGATCTTGCGCAAAACCTTGAGCCCGAGCGGCAGCCAGGAATAGATACCAGCCGATTGCTGGCGGATCATGCCGGCGCGCAGCATGAGCCTGTGAGAGACGATCTCGGCCTCCTTGGGAGTCTCCTTCAAGATAGGCAGAAAGTATCGGGAAAGACGCATGAATTTACTCTCGGGTTGCGCATAGCCTTGTTTATTTATGCGCAGTCAAACCGCATGCGGCGCCCAAAAACAAGCCTTTTGCAAACACAACCGATTGTTTTCGGACTTTATGCAACGGCTGTGGCATGGACTGAAAGACACAAGCCCTCCCTGGCAGCCAGAGTATTCGTTGCACCGGTACATTTAAAAAATAAAAAAATTAATTCGCCACTCTTACTTAATCGCAACTTACAGTCTTCATGAGTGGTTAAAATATGCAGGCAAATTAGGCAGGCAAAAAAGTTAGGCTCTTTACGACAAACAGGTGACAAGTGAAATTTGTTCCGCTACGTTCCTATCCCATAACAAAAAGGTGCCACGGCAGAAATGCCATGTTACTCAAGAACATCGCGGTCTGAGTCTTGGGAGGATGGTCCCTCAGGCGCATCTTAGGATCAGCAGCCGCCCAGCCAGGTTGAAACATTAGCCGGCAAGGGAAAAGGGTCAATTTAGACGCGGAACTTTGAAAGGCAGGGCACACCCTGCCTTTTTCTTTGACTGCACGGTCAATCTGAAGCTCCCGAAAAGCTCTTTTCGACCCCTTTCAAGTCAAATGAAATCACAAGACTTTCAGACACCAGAACATCCCTTACGTAAGAAAACGCATCAAGAGCACGCAACCAAAACACTTACCCAAGGTTGATCTTCCTTTCGCATTTCGCATTAATAACGGCGCAAATAATACTGAATGCAGATTACAGGGAGGATTTATCGATGTTTCAGCTTACCCGGACCGCCTTTTGCGCGGCCACAATCACGCTCGCCGTGCCGGTTTTCTCTGGCTCCGCATTGGCCGGCCCCGTCGGTGGCACAGGCCTGGTCACCCCGGATGTCATTTTCGGCTCCGGCAATGCCAACGGATCTTTCACCGGGGGCCAACAAAACAACGTGGAGCTGGGCCTTCGCGGCAAGCAGCGCTACAACGCATCCGGTGTGCCGGAAAACACGTTCAACTATGACGGCGACCGCACCTACACGTTTTTGCCTGCGGACAGCAACGCCCCGGCCAACCGGTCGGCCTTCAATTTTGAATGGAGCATAAATGTTGATCTGTCAGGCCTTGCCAACCGGATGCTGAACGGTCTGACCTATATTCTGGAGATCGATCTGGATCCGACCGGCGCAACCCATTTTCTGTCCTTTGATCCAATCAACACACTTTACGCGGACCATGCGCTTGGCGACAATTCAACGGGCAATGGTGGCGGCACCGTGGCCGGTAGTCCGTCAACCTATGCCGCTCTGCTGACCTCCAGCTCCGTTGCCCAGCAATCCTGGAATCTTGGCTTTTTCATCCCCGGCGGGATCAACCCGCAAGCAGAAGGGCTCTACACCATCAATCTGAGCGCCATACTCTCGGGCAAGACTCTCGCTTCGACCTCTATCGACATTCAGTATGGTGCCGTACCGGTTCCTCTGCCTGCCGCCCTGCCGCTTCTGGCCGGGGGGCTCGGACTTCTCGGAGTTGCCAGCTGGCGCCGACAGCGCAAATCGGCCTGACCACTCTGACGGCTGTGCTGGGTTGAACGGAACGCGCTTATGCGGGCGCCTTGAAAGCGGTCTGCCTTTTGCGCAATCCTCTCCGCCGCCAGACGGCGAACGGCACATCCGGTGGCTGGTCATTTGCGATAGACAGCCCCGGAAAGAAAGGCGGCCCTAAGAGGCCGCTTTTGCCCTCGGCCCCTCCACATTATCGCCAGTCTATTGCGTCTGGCTATAGGGAGTGTCGGGCGGAAAAAGAAAGGGAATATCGTCCAGACCGTAGCCGGCAGAGCGAAGGCCAAAAAAGATCGAGAACAGCACGGTCGTGACAAATGTCGTCAGAACCAGCACCTTCAGAAATCTTGGCTTTTCAGGCGCGCTTGGCTCGGACCCGGGCTGCACATTCCCCGCCTCCTCCTGGGTGCGATGCAGCCCGAAGGGCAGGATCGCAAACAGAATGATCCACCACATCATGAAATAGATGGCCAGGCTGAAGGCGACGGACATGGGATCAAGCCTCTTCCAGCTCGGTCAAGGTGCCGAGAAAATCCTTCGGATGCAGAAAGAGAACAGGCTTGCCATGGGCCCCGATCTTCGGCTCGCCATCCCCCAGGACCCGGGCGCCATCGGCCAGAAGCTTATCCCGGGCCGCCAGAATGTCCTCCACCTCATAACAGACGTGGTGAATGCCACCGGATGGATTCTTTTCCAGAAACTTGGCGATGGGGGAATTTTCCCCCAGCGGCTCCAGCAATTCGATCTTGGTGTTGGGCAGCGTGATGAACACCGTGCTCACCCCGTGGTCGGGCTGTTCTTCCCGGGCAGAAACGTCTGCGCCAAGCGTATCCCTGTACACTGCCGCCGCCGCTTCGATATCAGAAACGGCAATCGCAACATGATTGAGCCGGCCTATCATTTGAACTCCTCCACCAGGAAAAGCTGCCCTTCGGCAGCCTCCCGCGATTATAGTTGCGTCACCATGACCTTACAGAGCGTCTTTTTGCCCCACACGCTCAGGATCTCGGACCGGGCGGCCCTGCGCGCGGCTTCCCCGACCAGGGCCTTGTCCTTGCGCCGGGCCTTGGGAATACTGGTGACCGCCCCGGTCACAGCCTTGATGACAATATCCTCCATCGGCTCGCCTTCATCATCCGTATCCGGAAGCCCCATCAGCGTGACATCCGGGTCGGTCAAAAGCTCCCCGGCCCGGTTGACCACCAGCGCAACGACTGCCGCTCCGGCATAGGAAAGCTTGCGCCGCTCCTTCACACCGGTCACCTCCGGGTCGTCCAGAATATCGCCATCCTTGACCAGGATTCCAGACGGTGCCTCATCAATGATCCCGGCCGAGCCCGCGCTCAAACGGACGATGTCGCCGTTCTTGCCGCGCACCACTTCCGGAACGCCCAGCTGTTTTGCAAAGGCAGCGTGGGCCGAAAGATGCAACGGTTCCCCATGCACGGGAAGCACGACTTTCGGTGTGAGCAATTTGTATAATTGCTCCAGCTCGCCCCGGCGCGGGTGTCCGGACACATGCACCAGCGCATCCCGGTCCGTCACGATGTGCACGTCGCTACCGGCCAGATTGTTCAGAACCTCGCCCACCGCTTTTTCGTTGCCCGGAATCGTGCGCGAGGAAAAGATCACCATATCGCCCTTGGAAAGCGCGATGTTGCGATGGTCTCCGGCCGCAATCCGTGCCAGCGCGGCCCGGTTTTCCCCCTGGGAGCCGGTGCACAGCAGCACCGCCTTTTCCCGCGGCAGATAGCCAAACGCCTCTTCATCGTGAAACGGCGGCAGGCCGTCCAGATAACCTAGTTCACCGGCAACCTCTATCACCCGGTGCATGGACCGGCCGACAACAACCACATCCCGCTCATTGGCGGCTGCGGCTTCAGCGATCGCCCGGATACGGGCCACATTGGAGGCAAATGTGGTCACGGCGATCCGGTGTTTTGCTCCGGCCATGACCTTTTTCAGCTCTTCAGCCACATCGGCCTCGCTCGGGCTGACACCGTCCCGCACCGCATTGGTGCTGTCACAGACAAGCGCCATCACCCCTTCCCGGCCCAGTTCGGCAAGACGCTCCATGTCAATGGGACGGCCGACGCCCGGGGTCGGGTCGATCTTCCAGTCGCCAGTGTGCAGCACAAGGCCCGCCGGTGTGCGGATCGCAAGAGCACACGGCTCGGGGATGGAATGGGCCATAGCCACGAATTCCACCTCGAACGGACCAATCTGATGCCGTTCCCCCTGATTGACCACCGTTACAGGCACCTCTTCGGCGCCCGGCTCGCTCTCGGCTTTGGCCGCCAGCAGTCCGGCGGTGAACGCCGTCGCATAGACTGGCACCTTCAGGAACGGCCACAGGTGCAAGATACCGCCATAGTGATCCTCATGGGCATGCGTAATGACCATGCCCGCGATATTGTCGACCTCATCTTCCAGAAACTTGATATCCGGCAGCACCAGATCAATTCCCGGCAGCTCGGGGCCAGCAAAACTGACGCCGCAATCGACGATCAGCCAGGTCCGGTTGTCCGCAGGGCCAAAGCCGTACAGTCCGAGATTCATTCCGATTTCGCCAACACCACCCAAAGGCAGGAATACGATTTCATTTTTCTTGTTATTGGCCGAAGCCATGGAGTGCTCCCTTAAAGCATGTTCGCAAGGCGGTTACCGGCGGCTTGCCGCCGGGAAAAACACATCGCCTGCATAAATGGTCCGGACCCGGCCATCCGGTTGTTTGAGCACCAGATGCCCGCGTGAGTCCAGATCGGCAAAAATGCCGTGAATGTCTTCCTGAGCTGTTCGGACCGTGATCTCCTGACCGAGATGGGCTGCCCGTTTCAGCCAGCCGGTCCTGATCTCCTCAAACCCGCCCGGTTGCTGCCACCGCGCAAGATAGCCGGCAAAAGAAGCGGTCAGCGCGCCGAACATCTGTTCAGCAGACACCAGATATCCCAGGCTTCTGAGATCAGTCGCCTGATACATCGAAAGCGGTGGATGAGAGACGCAATTCACTCCGATGCCGATGACAATCGCCTGCCGGCCATCGGCAAGGATTTCGGCTTCCAGAAGAATGCCTGACAGCTTGGCCCCGCCGACCAGAAGGTCGTTGGGCCATTTCAGTGCCACCAGATGAAGGGTTCCAGCCGCTTTGTCAACGGCATCGGCCAGCGCGACCGCCGTCAGAAGGGGCAATTCCCCGACCCTGTCAGCCGGTTGCGGGGCGATCAACAGCAGGCTGGCGAACATGTTACCGGTCGGCGACGCCCATTCCCGGCCTCTACGGCCACGCCCCGCCGACTGGGCTCCTGCACGGATCCACAGATTGCCACGGTGCCCCTGACGCGCCCGTTCGAAGCACAGCGCATTTGTGGAACTGACGGTGTCATGCTCTTCAAAGAGAAAGTCCGGCGCCCCCGGCACCGGACGTTCAGACCTGTTCTGGGACATGAGCGGTCAGAACAGCGACTGGGCGGCCGCGCTGGCCGCATTCACCACCTGCCCCGGCGCCAGCCAGAACAGGACGACAAAGACGCTTGAGAGGCCCAGAACCACTTTCAGTTCGGCTGGCATTGCCTCAAACCCTTCCACCGGCTCATCGAAGAACATCACCTTGATGACCCGCAAATAATAGAAGGCTGCGATCACCGACATCAGAACCGCGATAATTGCCAGCGGATAAAGCCCTGCCTCTACAGCCGCTGAAAACGCGTACCACTTGCCGAAAAAGCCGACCATTGGCGGAATGCCGGCAAACGAGAACATCAACAAACCCAGCAGAACTGCCATGGGCAGGTTGGACTGGGACAGGCCTGCCAGATCATCAACCTCCTCGACCATGCCATCCTTGCGCCGCATAGACAAAATGCAGGCAAACACGCCAAGGATCATGCCGAGATAGGCCATCATGTAGAAGATCACCCCTGCGACCCCGGCCTGGGTCCCGGCGGCAAGCCCGACAAGCGCAAACCCCATGTGACCTATGGAGGAATAGGCCATCAGACGTTTCAGGTTGCGCTGCCCGATGGCGGCAAAGGACCCAAGCGCCATGGAGGCAATGGAAATAAACACCACGACTTGCTGCCAGTCGCCGGTGACCGGCTGAAAGGCGTCGATCACAATGCGCACCAGAATGCCCATGGCCGCCACTTTCGGCGCAGCCGCCAGGAAAGCAGTGACCGGCGTCGGCGCGCCTTCATAGACATCAGGGGTCCACATATGGAACGGTACCGCCGAAATCTTGAAGGCAAGGCCCGCCAGAATGAAGGTCAGTCCGATCACAAGGCCAATGCTTGCCTCCTGATGGGCCAGAATGTCTGCGATGCCGGCAAAGGAAATCTGACCGGTAAAGCCGTAGACCAGTGACATGCCATACAGCAACATCCCGGAGGACAAAGCCCCAAGCACAAAATATTTCAGGCCCGCCTCCGTGGAACGCACACTGTCCCGGTTGATCGCCGCAACCACATAGAGCGCCAGACTCTGCAGCTCCAGACCGAGATAAAGCGCAATCATGTCATTGGCTGACAGCATCAGCATCATGCCAAGCGTCGCCAGAACAATCAGGATCGGATATTCGAAATGGTCAAAAGATTGGCTCTTCGCATAGGCCCAGGACATGGCAATCGCAAAGAACGAACCTGTCAACACCAGCAGCTTCAAGACATAGGCAAAATGATCCAGAACAAAGGACCCGCCGAAAGTCTGACCAAAGACCGGAACGAACAGGAGGATCAGGAACGCTGTGCCCAAGAGCCCCATGGCCCCGCCAAACACAGCATAGCTGACATCCCGCCCACCGAATGCTCCGATCATCAAAAGCACCATGGCGCCGATGGCCATGATGATTTCCGGCACCACCGGCAGAAGGTCTGGCAATTGGGTCACATCTGACATGGCTGTGTCTCGTCCTTCAAACCTTACTGCGCCGCCGCAGCGGCGGCGGCTTGCTGGGAAGACGCCCCGGCCGCATCAAGCGCTGCAGTATACTGGGTGATGAGATGGTCCACCGACCCCTGGGTCACATCCAGGATCGCCATCGGATAGAAACCGAAAAAAATGGTCAGGACAATCATCGGGAACAGGATCACCTTTTCCCGCAGATCCAGATCCAGCATCGATTTCAGGCTTTCCTTTTCCATGGCCCCAAAAACGACCCGCCTGTAGAGGTACAGCGCATAGGCGGCCGACAGGATCACGCCGGTCGTGGCAAAAAACGCAACCCAGGTGTTCACCTGGAATGCCCCCATCAATGTCAGGATCTCCCCCACAAAACCGGACGTGCCCGGCAGGCCCACATTGGCCATGGTGAAGATCAGGAAGACCACCGCATATTTGGGCATCCGGTTGACGAGCCCCCCATAGGCCGCAATCTCGCGGGTATGCATGCGGTCATAAATCACGCCGACACACAGGAACAGCGCCGCCGAGACAATGCCATGGGACAGCATCTGGAAGATGCCGCCCTGCAGCCCCTGCTCGTTCATGGTGAAGATGCCCATGGTCACATAGCCCATATGGGCAACGGAGGAATAGGCAATCAGCTTCTTGATGTCCTCCTGGGCCAGCGCCACCAGGGAGGTATAGATAATTGCCACCACCGACAGGGTGAACACGAAAGGTGCGAACATGTCCGAGGCCAGCGGAAACATGGGCAGCGAAAAGCGCAGGAAGCCGTAGCCGCCCAGCTTCAGCAGAACGCCCGCCAGAATGACCGAGCCAGCAGTTGGCGCTTCCACGTGGGCATCCGCCAGCCAGGTGTGCAGCGGCCACATGGGCATTTTCACAGCAAAGGACGCAAAAAGGGCCAGCCATAGCCACGTTTGAATGCCAGCGGGAAACCCATACGCCATCAGCGCTTCAATATCGGTCGTGCCGGCGCTCCAGTACATGGTCATGATCGCGACCAGCATCAGCATCGACCCGAGCAGCGTGTAGAGGAAAAACTTGTAGGACGCATAGACCCGGCGCTTGCCGCCCCACACGCCGATGATCAGGAACATCGGGATCAGGCAGGCTTCGAAGAAAATGTAGAACACGAACAAGTCAAGCGCACAGAAGACACCGATCAGGAGCGTTTCCAGCACCAGAAACGCAATCATGTATTCCTTGACCCGTTTCTGGACACTCTCCCAAGAAGCAAGAACACAGAACGGCATCAGGAAGGTGCTCAGGATCACGAACAGGACCGAAACGCCGTCCACGCCCATCCGGTAGTTGATGTTCCCGCCGAGCCATTCACGGCTTTCGACAAACTGGAACCCCGGATTGTCGTAGTCAAAGCTGCCCCAGATGAACAGGGACAGGAGAAACGTGACACCCGTGGTCACCAGGGCAACCATGCGAATGTTGCGTTTGCTGTCTTCATCCTCGCCGGGCACGAGCAGAATGAACAGCACCCCAAGCAGCGGCAAGAACGTGGTGAGCGACAGTATGGGCCAGTCAATCATCAGTGAGCACCCCCGCCGGTGCCTGCACCGGTGAACATGGACCATGTGATCAGCGCAGCCAGGCCGATCAGCATCGCAAAGGCATAGTGATAAAGATATCCGGTCTGCAGGCGCACGACCCAGGACGTGACATTCTGAACCCGCGCGGCAACGCCGTCCGGACCAAGGCCATCAATGATCGTGCCATCCCCCTTCTTCCAAAGAATCCGGCCCAGCCACATGGCCGGGCGCACAAACAGGAAATCGTAAAGCTCGTCGAAATACCACTTGTTGAGCAGAAACTTGTAGAGCCCCTGGTGGCGGTCGGCGAGCTTCTTCGGCAGCTCCGGAGAACGGATGTAAAAGAGATAGGCAACCAGGAAACCGAGCACCATCATCACGAAGGGCGACACCTTCACCCAGGCGGGCACATGGTGCATGTCATGCAGCACATGGTTGGTCTCGGAGGTGAACAGGGCCCCCTTCCAGAAGGCGTCATAGCCGTCCCCGTAAAAGGCGCCGCCAAAAACCATACCGGCCAGGACCGCCCCGATGGACAGGATGAACAGGGGGACCGTCATCACAAGCGGCGATTCATGGACGTGTTTCATGACATCAACCGGTGCGCGCGGCTTGCCATGGAAGGTCATGAAGGTGAGCCGCCAGGAATAGAACGAGGTCAGGGCCGCTGCGGCCACTGTCAACCAGAAGCCGTAGAGCGCTATCGGTCTGTCATGGTCGCCGCCCGCAGCCGCATAGGCGGCCTCAATGATCGCATCCTTGGATATGAATCCGGCAAAGCCGATGTGAATGAACGGAATGCCGACACCTGTCAGGGCCAGTGTGCCGATCATCATGGTCCAGTAGGTGACCGGAATATGTTTGCGCAGGCCGCCCATCTTGCGCATGTCCTGCTCATCGGACACCGCATGGATCACTGAGCCCGCGCACAGGAACAGCAGCGCCTTGAAGAAGGCATGGGTGAACAGGTGGAAAATGCCGATAGAATAGGCCCCCACCCCGAGCGCAACGAACATGTAGCCGAGCTGGGAACAGGTGGAATAGGCAATCACCCGCTTGATATCGTTCTGAACCAGACCGATTGTTGCTGCAAAAAAGGCCGTTGTCGCTCCGAAGAAGACGATCACGGCCAGCGCCGTATGGGACAATTCCATCAGCGGCGACAGGCGCGCGACCATGAAGACCCCAGCGGTCACCATGGTGGCAGCGTGAATGAGCGCGGAGACGGGTGTCGGCCCCTCCATCGCATCCGGGAGCCACGTGTGCAGCAGAAACTGCGCGGACTTGCCCATGGCTCCCATGAACAGCAGCAGGCAGATTACCGTCATCGCCATATGCGGATGCAGGTGAAAGCCGAGAAAGCTCATCACCGGTTCGGTGCCCTCTATGAAGGACGGCGCATCGTTGAAAATGGTCGTGAACTCAATGCTCTGGAACACGTAGAAGACGCCGAAGATCCCAAGCGCAAAGCCGAAATCCCCCACCCGGTTGACAACGAAGGCTTTCATGGCCGCCGCATTGGCAGACGGCTTCTTGTACCAGAACCCGATCAGGAGATAGGAGGCAAGGCCCACCCCTTCCCAGCCGAAGAACATCTGCAGGAGATTGTCTGCTGTCACCAGGCACAGCATGGCGAAGGTGAAGAGCGACAGATAGGCGAAAAAACGCGGGCGGTGCGGGTCATGGTGCATGTAACCAATGGAATAGACATGTACCAGCGCCGAGACGGTGGTCACAACAATGAGCATCACCGCCGTCAGGGTGTCCACCCGCAGCGCCCAGGAGACCTTCAAATCGCCCAGGGTTATCCAGCGGAACAGTTCCACGGTCTGGGCTTCCGAGCCGCCGAGCCAGAACCCGACAAACGTGATCCAGGACAAGAGGGCGGCCAGGATGACCAGGCCGCTGGTCACAAATTCGCTGGCCTTGTCGCCGATGGCGCGGCCGAATAGACCGGCGATCAGGAAGCCGATCAGCGGCAGGAACAGGATTGCAGAATACATCGGCCCCTACCCTTTCATCACGTTGACGTCTTCCACGGCGATAGAGCCGCGGTTCCGGTGGAAGACCACCAGAATGGCCAGCCCGATGGCCGCCTCGGCAGCCGCCACGGTCAGAACCAGCAAAGTGAAGATCTGCCCCATCAGATCGCCCATGAAAGAAGAAAAAGCGACGAAATTGATATTGACCGACAGAAGCAGCAGCTCAATCGACATCAGGATAACAATCACGTTTTTCCGGTTCAAAAAGATCCCAAAGATCCCGATCGTGAACAGGATGGCCGCGACCGAAAGATAGTGCGACAAACCGATTTCCATGGGCGCCTCGCCGTGCTCCCCTCGTTTACCCCTACCCGGCCCTGCACAGAGGAGTGTGCCTTGGCCCGGACTTTCCCGATATGACGCAAGCCTGCCGCGTCAAATTCCCTTGCCGGTTCCCACCTTCCGGACCTCAATGGCCGTCTCCCGGGATCTGGCAACCTGCTCCGAAATATTCTGGCGCTTGACGTTGGGCTTATGGCGCAGCGTCAGCACAATCGCGCCTATCATGGCCACCAGCAGCACAAGACCGGAAATCTGGAAGAAATAGATGTATTTCGTATAGAGGACCGAGCCGATGGCCTCGATATTGCTAACCTGCGCAAGATCCGGTGTCGGCTCCGCGGTATGCGCAACAAGCTCGGGCACCATCACCCAGGCCCCGAGCCCCATCAGCAGCTCGATCATCAAGATCAACCCGACAAGTCCGCCAATGGGCAGGTATTGCAGCAAGCCCTGACGCAGCTCGACAAAATCGACATCCAGCATCATCACGACAAACAGGAACAGGACCGCGACCGCGCCAACATAGACAACCACCAGCAACATCGCCAGATACTCGGCGCCCAGCAGAACGAACAGGCCAGCGCAATTCACAAAAGCCAGGATCAGGAAAAGGACGGATGTCACCGGGTTGCGGGCCGCGATCACCATGAACCCTGAGGCCAGCGTGACACCGGCAAACAGGTAGAAAAAAAGGGCTTTCAGGATCATATCAAAGACCTGCCTGTGGTGTGGCCTGATCGGGCCGGAATGTCGGTGCCCGGCCGGATTGCCGGGCTGAAGTGTCGGACCTGTTCACATAAAGCTCCTAACGGTAAGGAGCATCCATTTCAATGTTGCGGGCGATTTCGCGCTCCCAGCGGTCTCCGTTGGCGAGCAGCTTGTCCTTGTCATAGTAGAGTTCTTCCCGGGTCTCCGTTGCGAACTCGAAATTCGGCCCTTCCACAATCGCATCCACCGGGCAGGCTTCCTGACAGAAACCGCAATAGATGCACTTCACCATGTCGATGTCATAGCGGGTTGTGCGGCGGGTGCCGTCATTGCGGCGCGGCCCGGCTTCAATCGTGATCGCCTGGGCCGGGCAGATGGCTTCACAGAGTTTGCAGGCAATGCAGCGCTCTTCCCCGTTCGGATAGCGGCGCAAAGCATGTTCGCCCCGGAAGCGCGGGCTCACCGGACCTTTCTCGAACGGATAGTTGACCGTTGGCTTCGGCTTGAAGAAATACCGCATCGCCAGAAAGAATGCCGATACGAACTCCTGCAGAAACAGCGATCTGACGGCTTGACTAAGTCCCATCGCGTCTTGCCTTTCCTTCCTCAGCCAGCCAGCTGGCTGGCGGCCCAATACCCGACAACCGGACAGCCGATCATCGAAACTCCAAAACACAGACCGCGCAAGAGCGTTCCGTATCGCGCAGACCGGCCTCCGTCTCCGCCGGCCTGCCTGTTTGCCGTCTCAGATGCCTGAAGCAACCCCTTCAGGATCTTGTAGTCCAGCCAGCCCACATAGAGGCCCACACACGCCCCGACCACCCCGGCAAGCGAGACGCTCATGCAGCGCCCGGCGCCCAGCCAGTGGCCATCAGCACAGCGGCAACAACAACGACCATGGCCAGCGACAGGGGCAGAAAAACTTTCCAGCCCAGGCGCATCAGCTGGTCATAGCGGTAGCGCGGCACCATGGCCTTGACCATGGCGAACATGAAAAAGCCAAGCAGACATTTTAGAATGAACCAGACAATGCCCGGCACCCAGGTAAACGGCGCGAAGTCGAACGGTGGCAACCATCCCCCCATGAAGAAGATGGTCATCAGCGCGCACATCAGGCAGATGGCGACATATTCGCCCAGCATGAACATCATGTAGGGGGTCGAGCCGTATTCCACCATGAAGCCGGCCACCAGCTCCGATTCCGCTTCCGCCAGATCGAAGGGCGGGCGGTTGGTTTCCGCCAAGGCTGAAACAAAGAACACCATGAACATGGGGAACAGCGGCAGCCAGTACCAGTTCAGGAAAGACAGCCAGGGCACTCCAAGCATAGTCGCCAGGCCGGTCTGCTGGGATTCTACAATGCCGGAGAGGTTCAATGTGCCCGCGCACAACAGCACGGTGACGATCACGAAGCCGATGGACACCTCATAGGACACCATCTGGGCGGCGGAGCGCAGGGCCGACAGGAACGGGTATTTCGAGTTGGACGCCCAACCGCCAATGATCACACCATAGACTTCCAGCGAGGACACCGCAAAAACAAACAGAACACCCACATTGATGTTGGCGATGACCCAGCCGTCGGCCACCGGGATCACCGACCAGGCCGCCAGCGCAAGAAGCACGGAAACCAGCGGCGCCAGCAGGAACAGGATCTTGTTCGCCCCGGACGGGATCACCGGTTCCTTCAGCACGAATTTCAAAAGGTCGGCAAAACTTTGCAGCAGCCCAAAGGGGCCGACCACATTCGGGCCGCGCCGGATCTGAACAGCCGCCCAGATCTTGCGGTCCGCATAAAGAACATAGGCGACGATCACCAGAAGCACGACCATCAGCAAAATGCTCTGGAAGGCCATCCAGAGGAACGGCCAGCCGTAGGTCGTCATGAACTCAGCCATTTCCTGTCCCCTACCCCTATTCGGCAGCTTCTGCTGTCCGCGTTTTGGCCAGCACCGAACATTCGGCCATCGTTTTGGAGGCCCGCGCAATCGGATTCGTCAGGTAAAAGTCCCTGATCACATTTGCAAATCCGGCCCCGTCCATTTTCGCTGGCGCTTTGGCAAGCTTTTCAATATCGGCGCTGTTGCCTGCTTCAATCGCATCAATTCCGGTCATGTGCGGATGGGCTTCAAACAGCTTGGCCCGCAGCTCGCCCAAGGAATCAAACGGCAAGGTCTGGCCAAGGCTTGCGGACAAGGCCCGCAGGATCGCCCAGTCTTCGCGTGCTTCGCCCGGCGGGAACGCCGCCCGGTCGGCCATCTGGACCCGGCCTTCCGTATTCACATAGAGCGCAGTTTTTTCCGTATAAGCCGCCCCCGGCAAAATCACATCGGCGCGGTGCGCGCCCCGATCCCCATGGGTGCCCTGATAAATGACAAAGGCCCCATCCGGGACCTCAACCTCATCAACCCCCAGAAGGAACAGCACATCAAGCGCGCCCGGCGCCAGCATGGCGGCAGTGTCCTTGCCGCCTTCACCCGGCACGAAGCCAAGATCCAGCGCGCCAACCTGGGCCGCTTCCGTGTGCAGGATGTTGAAACCGTTCCAGCCCTCCTTGATCACGCCGAGCGATTTGGCGGCAGCAGCCAGAGTAGCCAAAACCGCCGCCCCGTCCGGGCGATTCAAGGCGCCCTGCCCGATGATGAACATCGGCTTGTCCGCCTTGGCCGGCGCATGACCGGTAAACTGTTTCAGGCTGTCTGGACCGGCACCGAGATAGGTCACCGGATAGGTCAGATCCGCGTTTTCGCCGATCAGACCAATCTGCAGATCGCCCTGGGACCAGCGCTTGCGGATCCGGGCGTTCAGAACCGGAGCTTCCTGGCGCGGATTGGTGCCGATCAACATGATCGCATCCGCTTCTTCAATGCCTTCGATGGTGGAATTGAAGAGATAACTGGCCCGGCCATTCTTCGGATGCAGCGGAGAGCCGGGATACCGGCTGTCCAGATTGGCGCAGTCAAGTTTTTCAATCAGGCGCTTGAGCGCGAACATGTCTTCCACGCCAGCCAGCTGGCCTGCAAGCGCCCCAACGCGCTCTGCCGGTGCTGCCTTCACCTTTTCGGCAATAATCCCCAACGCCTCCGGCCAGGACACTGGCCGCAGCTTGCCGTCCTTGCGGGCATAAGGCCGGTCGAGCCGCTGGGTCTTCAGACCGTCCCAGATATAGCGGGACTTGTCGGAAATCCACTCCTCGTTGACCTCTTCATTCAGCCGCGGCATCACCCGCATGACTTCCTTGCCGCGTGTATCAACCCGTATCGCGCTGCCGACTGCGTCCATCACGTCGACGCTTTCGGTCTTTGTCAACTCCCACGGACGGGCATGGAACTCGTACGGCTTATGGGTGAGCGCGCCAACGGGGCACAGGTCCGCCGCATTGCCCTGCAATTCAGAGGACAGGGCCGCTTCCAGATAGGTGGTGATCTCGGCGTTTTCACCGCGCCCCACCAGTCCCATATCGGTGACACCGCACACTTCCGTGGTGAACCGGACGCAGCGGGTGCAATGGATGCAGCGGGTCATGATCGTTTTGATCAGGGGCCCGATATCCTTGTTCTCCACCGCACGCTTGTTTTCATAGAACCGGGACCCGTCCACCCCATAGGCCATGGCCTGATCCTGCAGGTCGCATTCTCCACCCTGGTCACAGATCGGGCAATCCAGCGGATGGTTGATGAGCAGGAACTCCATCACCCCTTCGCGGGCCTTCTTGACCATTTCGGACTTGGTCTCAACGACAGGAGGTTCCCCGTTCGGTCCGGGCCGCAAGTCCTTGACGCCCATAGCACAGGAGGCGGTCGGCTTGGGCGGCCCGCCCTTCACTTCAACGAGGCACATGCGGCAGTTGCCTGCAATCGACAGGCGGTCGTGATAGCAAAAGCGCGGCACCTCGGCGCCCGCCTCTTCACAAGCCTGCAGCAGTGTATAGTCCGCAGGAACGTCCACTTCATTGCCGTCGATGATGAGCTTCGTCATCCGTTGCTCTCCAAATCCCGTTCCGCTTACTCAGCCGCCACCATCGCCGAAGACGATTTCGACTTGGCGACATAATCATCGATTCGCTGCTCGATGACCGGCCGGAAATTCTTGATCAAACCCTGGATCGGCCAGGCGGCCGCATCTCCGAGCGCGCAAATCGTGTGGCCTTCGACCTGTTTGGTGACTTTGAACAGCATGTCGATCTCCTCATAGGAGGATTCGCCCTTCACCATGCGCTCCATCACCCGCCACATCCAGCCAGTGCCTTCCCGGCAGGGCGTGCACTGGCCACAGCTTTCATGCTTGTAGAAATAGCTCAACCGGGCAATCGCCTTGATGATGTCGGTGGACTTATCCATCACAATCACCGCCGCTGTGCCAAGGCCGGAGCCCATTTCCCGCAGCGTGTCGAAATCCATCGGCGCGTCCTTGATCTCCTCACCGGTGCAGCACGGCACGGACGACCCGCCCGGGATCACCGCCAGCAGATTGTCCCAGCCACCACGGATGCCACCGCAATGCTTGTCGATCATTTCGGAGAACGGAACCCCGAGTTCCTCTTCAAAGGTCGCAGGCTGGTTCACATGGCCGGACACGCAGAAAAGCTTGGTGCCGGTATTGTTCGGCCGCCCCAGCGCGGAGAACCAGGCCGCTCCACGGCGCAGGATCGTCGGGGCAACGGCAATGGATTCCACGTTATTCACTGTGGTCGGGCAGCCATAGAGGCCGACATTTGCCGGGAATGGCGGCTTCAGGCGCGGCTGGCCCTTTTTGCCTTCCAGGCTTTCCAGAAGAGCGGTTTCCTCACCGCAAATATAGGCGCCCGCGCCGTGGTGGACATAAATGTCGAAATCGTAGCCGTTCTTGTTGTTCTTTCCGATCAGGCCAGCTTCATAGGCCTGATCGATGGCGGCCTGCAAGCGCTCGCGCTCGCGGATGAACTCGCCGCGCACATAGATATAGGCCGCCACCGCGCCCATGGCGAAGCCCGCCACAAGGCAACCTTCCACAAGTGTGTGCGGATCGTGGCGCAGAATTTCCCGGTCCTTGCAGGTGCCCGGCTCCGATTCATCCGCATTGACGACCAGATAGGCGGGACGGCCGTCGCTTTCCTTGGGCATGAACGACCATTTCAGCCCGGTCGGGAAGCCTGCGCCGCCGCGCCCGCGCAGGCCGCTGTCCTTCATCTCCTGTATGATCCAGTCCCGGCCCTTGCCGAGCAGCGCTTTGGTATTGTCCCACTGGCCGCGCTTCTTCGCGCCTTCCAGACCCCAGTCATGCAGACCGTAGATATTGGTGAAGATCCGATCCTGATCCTTCAGCATCTCTTCCCCCTAGTCTTCGCTCTTGGAGGATGCCACGTCACCGGCCTCCACACGCTTGGAAAATTCGGTTGCTTCGCCGGAGGCCAGGATCTTCGCCTGCGCGATCCAGCCATCCCGCTCGATCCTGCCCTTGAACTTCAGCCGGCTATCCACCCAGGCCACTTCCGCCGGGCCCCAGCTGGCCACCTGGTCGAAATGATAAAAGCCCAGGCCGTGCAGCGTGGCTTCCAGCTTGGGGCCGACCCCTTTCAGCTTTTTCAGATCATCCGCCTTGCCGCCACGCGGACCGTCCAGAACCTCGGGCGCCTTTTCGTCCACCGCAGGGGCAGACGCCTTGGCAGCAGCGGGTTTCTTGGCAGCCGGTTTCCTTGCCGCTGACTTCTTTGCCGCAGCCCTTTTCGAGGCAGGCTTTTCCGTCTCAGCTGGTGCGTCAGCCACCGTGTCCTGTCCTGTCTCCACCGGTTTGTGCGGCGCCTCAGAGGCCTTGGCCACAGACGCTGCAGGAGCTTCAGTCTTTGCGGCGGGCGCCGCCTTGGAGGCCGGGGCCGCGTCTTTCCCGGCCGCTGGCGAGGCTTCCTTGTTGGGGGCGCTCTGAGGGGCAGTAGCCGTCTTTTCCGCCCTTTCGGCGAAAGCAGCCCTCACCTTGGCCACCGCGTCTTCAGCCGGGGTTGGCACGCCGCCAAAGTCGGCCCCGCCGGTGTTGATCGCAGCGCCGGCAAAATGGTGTGATGCCTTTTCCGCGCCGTCCACAATATGGGGCTCCGGCCCGGTGCCGTTTGTGTCATCGGCCAGCTCAGTCAGGGTTGTCTGTCCGCCTTCGGCCATGGCGAAGCGGCGGCCATTTTGCGGGCCCGGTGTCACAGCGCGGCCTGCCGAAATGTCATCGATCAGCTTTTCAAAGCTTTCCGGGGTCAGATCCTCATACGTATCCTTGAAAATCTGGACCATCGGCGCATTCACGCAGGCGCCAAGGCATTCGACCTCTTCCCAGGAAAACAGGCCATCCTCGGAAATTTCGTGCATGTGCTTGGCGATCCGGGACTTGCAGATCCGGATCAGGTCTTCCGAGCCGCGCAACTGGCAGGGGGTCGTGCCGCAGACCTGAATATGGGCTTTTTTGCCCACAGGCTGCAGCTGGAACATGGTGTAGAAGGTCGCGACTTCCAGAACACGGATCTTGGGCATGTCCAGCAGGTCCGCGAGATAGCGGATGGCCGGTTCGCTGACCCAGCCGTCATTCTGCTCCTGGGCCCGCCATAGCAACGGGATCACCGCAGAAGCCTGCCGGCCCGCCGGATAGCGGTCGATCAGCTTTTTCGCCCAGGCAAGATTGGCCTCGGTGAAAGCAAAGCTGTCTGGTTGTTCCGCGGCAAGCCGGCGAACTGCCATGGTGTTATCCCCGTTCTGTCACACTGACCGGAGCCGGACGGGCGGCTTCCAGGGTCGGAATTTGGCGGCACAGTTCCCTCATCAGCGGTCAACCTCGCCGAACACGATGTCCAAGGAGCCAAGCACGGCCGAGACATCGGCCAGCAGGTGCCCCTGGCACAGGAAGTCCATCGCCTGCAGATGGGCATATCCAGGTGCCTTGATCTTGCAGCGATAGGGTTTGTTCGTTCCATCGGCGACCAGATAGACCCCGAACTCGCCCTTGGGCGCTTCGACCGCCGCATACACTTCCCCGGCCGGAACGTGATAGCCTTCGGTATAAAGCTTGAAATGATGGATCAGCGCTTCCATTGAGCGCTTCATCTCACCACGTTTGGGCGGCACGATCTTGCCATCCACCGCCGAAATCGGCCCGGTTTCCACGGTTAGCTTTTCCAGGCACTGTTTCATGATCCGGACCGACTGGCGCATTTCCTCAACGCGGATCAGATATCGGTCATAACAATCGCCGTTCTTGCCGACGGGAATGTCAAATTCGAGCTCCGAATAACATTCATAAGGCTGGGATTTGCGCAGATCCCACGGCGCGCCAGAGCCGCGCACCATGACCCCGGAAAAGCCCCAGGCCCAGGCGTCTTCCAGATCGACAACGCCAATGTCGACATTGCGCTGCTTGAAGATACGATTGTCGGTCAAAAGGCCTTCAATATCGTCCAGTGTCTGCAGGAACGGGTCGCAGAAATCCCAGATATCGTCCAGCAGATCGCGCGGCAGATCCTGATGAACCCCGCCGGGACGCACATAGGCTGAGTGCATACGGGCGCCGCAGGCGCGCTCATAAAAGACCATCAGTTCTTCACGGGGCTCAAACCCCCATAGCGGCGGTGTCAAGGCCCCCACATCCATAGCCTGGGTGGTGACATTCAGCAGATGTGACAAGAGCCGGCCGATTTCCGAATAGAGCACCCGGATCAGCTGCCCCCGCTTGGGCACGGTGATGCCAAGAAGGCGCTCGACTGCCAGAGCATAGGCATGCTCCTGGTTCATCGGCGCCACATAGTCGAGACGGTCGAAATAGGGCACCGCCTGCAGATAGGTCTTCTGCTCGATCAGCTTTTCCGTGCCCCGGTGCAGCAAACCGATATGCGGATCAACCCGGGTCACAACCTCGCCGTCCAGTTCCAGCACGAGACGCAAAACGCCGTGGGCCGCCGGATGCTGGGGACCAAAATTGATGTTGAAATTGCGAACCTGAGCTTCAGCCATTTTGAGGCCCTTGTTGAGACGCAAAGAGCTCCATCACCTCAGCCCCGGTCAATTGCCTGGTCTTGTTGGAATAGGCGAAATTGCCGGGTTTTTCGTCAATGAAGATCTCCGTGGTGAAGTCGAACGCCCCCGGATCGTCAAACGCGCCAACGGCGACACCCGCATGGGAGCCATCCTTCATCTGCCAGAACAAGTTGCTGCCGCAGGTCTTGCAGAATTGCCGAACACCCCAGTCCGAGGATTCGAACGTGCCGAGCTGAGTGTCGTCTTCCACCTCGATGGAGCTGCAATTGACTTCCATGAACGCCCCGCCGCTCCAGCGGCGGCACATGGAACAATGGCACACGCCCATTTCCATCTTGTCGGGAACCGCGGTAAAGCGGACCGCACCGCACAGACATCCACCTGCCAGTTTCTCGCCCATCGCGCTGCTCCTCACGTTGCCGATGCTTTTTCATCGCCGGGCAGCACGTAGTCCGTGCCTTCCCAGGGCGAGAGGAAATCAAAGGAGCGCATTTCCTGGTTCAGGCGCACCGGTTCATAGACAACCCGCTTTTTTTCGTCGTCATAGCGAACTTCCACAAACCCCGTGACCGGGAAATCCTTGCGCAGCGGATGGCCGTCAAATCCGTAATCGGTCAGCAGACGACGCAGATCCGGATGACCGGTAAACAGGATGCCATACATGTCATAGGCTTCCCGCTCGAACCATTCTGCCCCGGGGAACAGCGGTGTCAGCGAGGCCACCGGCGTGGTTTCATCCGTTTCCAGCTTCACCCGGATGCGCTGGTTCTGAACCGGCGACAGGAAGTGGTAGACCACATCGAAGCGTTTTTCCCGCTCCGGATAATCGACGCCGCAAATGTCCGTGAGATTGATGAACTTGCACGAGCTGTTGTCGCGAAGGAACCGGACCGTTTCCAGAATATCGGTCGCATTGACGGTCAGGGTCAGTTCGCCATAGGCCACTTTCCAGGAGACAAGAGAGCCACCCAGCCCAAGCTCGATATGCTCAGCGAGTTCCTTCAGCGTCTCATCCATCAGCCCGACCTCACTCCACAGGAGTTATTTTCTGGACGCAAAGGCGCCCGCCCTCTCCAAACCGGCCACCTTTCAGCGGCAGGTCCCCTATCGTTCAATCGTTCCTGTCCGCCGGATCTTCTTTTGCAGCAGCAAGATGCCGTAAAGCAGCGCTTCGGCCGTTGGCGGGCATCCGGGCACATAAATATCCACGGGTACAACCCGGTCACACCCGCGCACCACGGAATAGGAATAGTGATAATACCCCCCGCCATTGGCGCAGGATCCCATGGAAATCACATAGCGTGGCTCCGGCATCTGGTCATAGACCTTGCGCAAGGCCGGGGCCATTTTGTTGGTCAGCGTTCCCGCCACAATCATCACATCGGACTGGCGGGGGGATGCGCGCGGGGCAAAGCCGAACCGTTCGGCATCATAACGCGGCATCGACACCTGCATCATCTCTACGGCACAGCAGGCCAAGCCAAAGGTCATCCACATGAGCGAGCCGGTCCGCGCCCACTGGATCAGGTTGTCCGTGGACGTGACGAGAAAACCCTTGTCGGCAAGCTCGTTGTTCACGTCCATGAAAAACGCGTCATCTTCTCCGGCAGGTCTGCCGGTCTTCGGATCAAGAATGCCCTTGGGCTGAGGAGCAACAAGCGGCTCTGTGGTGGTTAATCCCATTCCAGCGCTCCCTTCTTCCACTCATAAATAAAGCCGACGGTCAAAACGCCCAGGAAAACCATCATGGACCAGAAGCCGTACCAGCCGAGTTCCCCAAAGACAGCCGACCAGGGAAACAGAAAGGCTACTTCCAGATCGAAAATGATGAACAGGATTGCGACAAGATAAAACCGGACGTCGAACTTCATGCGCGCGTCATCAAAGGCGTTGAAACCGCACTCATATGCTGAAAGTTTTTCCGGATCCGGGTTCTTGTAGGCCAGCAGGAACGGGGAAATCAGCAGCGCGAGGCCTATTACCAACGCAATGCCAACGAACACCACAATCGGGACATATTCCCGCAAGAGTTCTTCCATGTCTTTCGCGTCCTTGCATTTGCAGGGCGGACCAGAACACGATCCGGAGCCAGGCCCCCTTGCCCGCATCCCTCTAAAATCCGGAAGGGTGCGTACAGCCCGTCGGCCATCTTAACCAACATGCGTCCGCACGCTTAACTTACCGTTTGGTGCAACGCAAGACCCTACCATGGTCAAACACTTGTCACACTTGATCAAAATGGCCAATGATCCCTTACGTTTTCTGCAGTTGTGTGCCCCGTTGAAAACTTTGCAAGACTTCGGGCGCATATGCCGCACTTGCGCGAAATGACCAACCTGCTCCGTGAAACGGACTTTGGCGGATTCCCCGACGTTCCCGAGTCGGTCCGCACCGGCGCATCGGCGGCGTAACTGCGAGATTGCAAGGGAGAAAGCAGCTCTTGAGGCGCTAAAGGAGCAGGCACAAAGCTCCGGGGCTGACCGTAAAGCCACACAGGCCGGGAAATCGGACCAAGGCACGTCTTACATCTTGGGAAATGGGCAGGCTGTGCGACGGACAGCCTTCAAGAAAACCGTGAGTGGCGCGAGTGACGGGGCTCGAACCCGCGACCTCCGGCGTGACAGGCCGGCACTCTAACCAACTGAGCTACACCCGCACATTCACGGTTTTTGCGCCCTCCCCAACCGGATCTCGATCCGACAAGGAGTGGCGCGAGTGACGGGGCTCGAACCCGCGACCTCCGGCGTGACAGGCCGGCACTCTAACCAACTGAGCTACACCCGCTTCGTCCGGCAACGCTCTGTCGCCGTGAAGTGGCGCTGATGTACGGCGGCTGGATGGGGAAGTCAAGCGCCCAAGCCTGTCAAATATGTCGTTTTTTTAAAAGCCAGCCAAAAGCGCGGCCCACCGCCCTCCTGCCCCTCGCAATCATTGTGGATAATTTGTCCGTTCCCCATGTGTGTTCCTTGTGAAAAGAAGGTAGGAGAACCGTGATTTAGCAAATAGGTTCAGATGATTAGTCTCGTTTGTGGCAAAACGCTGCCCGCCTCAACATGCTCAGACAGACGCTCCAGGCGTTCTAAATCAAAAACGCACGCAACGGAATTCCCGGACGGTCATCCGATCAAGATATCATGAAAAAGGAGAGGGAATGGTGGGCGATGAGAGACTCGAACTCCCGACATCTTCGGTGTAAACGAAGCGCTCTACCAACTGAGCTAATCGCCCTCAACGAGGTGAGACGCCTTTTAGGGGCTCTGGAGACGCTTGGCAAGAGTAAAACGCGTCCGTCCGCCCATCACGCACCTGCCTGTGGATGACGGGTCTCCACGCCGCGTTTTGGAGCCCGTCCCGCTTGGACGGTCTCACGGGCTGGCGTCCTGACCATTTTCACCTCAGACCGGGGCGCCCAACGAGTTTGCGCTTGCAACGGCCGCATCACCACCTGAGCCCATAGGCAAAATTCAGCATGTTGATCAGTCCGCCGCGCGGGTCATCCTCCGCCAGCCCCTTGGCCTGGAAGAAGCGGACAAGCCGGTCAATGCCCGCCTGATCGTCCGGGCCTCTGGGCGGCATCTGGCCCATGAGCTTGGCGGCAATCAGCCAGGAGAGTTTGCGCCCATAGCGGGCCTGATTGGCGTAGAAATCCGGGTTGCTGGCCGCCTTTTCAAAGAGCCGCCCCCAGGCCTGATTCACCTGATCGTTGATTGCCTCGATCCGGATCAGCCCCGCCCCGCCCGGGCTGCGTGCCCGGTTCAAAAGGTGATCGATATTGTAGCCGGCCAGATCGGCTGGTGTGGCGCTGACCTGATAAACCTGCCGGACGAAGCCGAGCCAGGCGTTGCGATAGCCCGAATAGCCCGCCCGCACCCAGACGCTTGCATTGGTATCTGGATTGCCGTCACGGCGCACAATCACCGCATTGCGCAAGCTTCTGCGGCCCGATTGCCCGGTTTCCACCTCAAGATCCAGATCATCCAGAAACGCATGGCGTTGCAGCTCTTCAATCGTCTCGACCTGCACCTGTTGAAAGGGATCATTTTTCCAGGCGACAAAGAGTGCGTTCTGGCGGTTGCGGATAATGGTTTGCAACGACATGGGGTCTCGCGTCTCCAAAAGGATAAAAGAAACACCCCATTCTAAGGGCAACTATGTCCCGGGAAAGACTGCAAACACTTTTGAATAACTCTCGCAATCACTCCAGAGCGCAGCACGTTCACCGGGCACCAGAACGGTTTGTCGTCTCTTGCGCTGAGATCTTTGAGTTCAGGCTGCAAAAACTGAACCGGGAGAATGCGCTGTGCTCAAGACTATGACGGCAAGCCATGCCCCATGCGCACCGGTGTAATCACGCGGTTCCGCCCCCCGCTGAAGCTCAAAACAAGAAAACCCCGCTTCTGCCAGTGCAGAAACGGGGTTTTCGAGACAAATTGTCCCGAACACGTGAGCTTAGGCGTTCACAGCGTCCTTCAGGCCTTTGCCAGCCTTGAATTTCGGCGTCTTAGAAGCCGGGATCTGGATCGTTTCGCCAGTCCGCGGGTTCCGGCCTTCGGTGGCTGCACGCTCAGAGACCGTGAAGTTCCCAAAACCGATGATGCGGACTTCGTCACCGCTTTTCAGCGTTTGCGTGACTGCATCAAAAGTTGCGTCAACTGCTTCGCCTGCCTGCGCTTTGGTGAGGCCAGTCTTTTCTGCAACAGCTGCGATCAGATCGTTCTTATTCATAGCAGATACCTTTCTAAGAAACGGCAGAGTGCCGACGATTCCTGTCAGCGCCGTTGCGCGAAATTCGTGCGAATTGACATGAAACGCAAGTGGTTTTTTCGCAGAAAACCGCCATTTTGACCGATTATTCAAAAGAAAAGCCCCGGAAGGTCCGGGGCTTTGGTTTTTATCGGGCAAAAAAAGGGTCCTCAGTGCGCCAGAAGTCCGGACTTGTCCTTTTCCGACTCACCCGCCTTGGCTGCAGCCTCAGCAGCGCTTTCGTCCCATTCGATCCGCTCCGGCAAACGCACGAGCGCGTTTTTCAGGACGTCTTCCATCCCGGTCACCGGCACAATTTCCAGCGAGTTCTTCACCGAATCCGGAATATCTGCCAGATCCTTGGCATTGTCTTCCGGGATCATCACCAGCTTGATGCCGCCGCGCAGCGCCGCCAGAAGTTTCTCCTTCAAGCCGCCAATCGGAAGCACCCGACCGCGCAGGGTGATTTCTCCCGTCATCGCCACATCCCGGCGAACCGGAATGCCGGTCATGGTCGAGATCACGGCCGTTGCCATGCCGATCCCCGCGGACGGGCCATCTTTCGGGGTCGCCCCTTCCGGAACGTGGACGTGGATATCGGTCTTGTCGAATTTCGGCGGTTCAATGCCGAAATCAACAGCCCGCGAGCGCACATAGGAAGCGGCTGCGGAGATCGATTCCTTCATCACGTCCTTCAGGTTGCCCGTCACGGTCATCTTGCCCTTGCCCGGCATCATCACGCCTTCAATGGTCAGCAACTCGCCGCCCACTTCCGTCCAGGCCAGACCGGTGACAACCCCGACCTGGTCTTCCAGCTCGGCTTCGCCGTAGCGGTAGCGCGGAACCCCGAGATAGTCTTCGACCACTTCAGGCGTCACCGTGATGCTTTCCTTGTCGCTCATGAGGATTTCCTTGACCGCTTTCCGGGCCAGGGTCGCCATTTCACGTTCAAGGTTCCGCACACCGGCTTCACGGGTGTAACGGCGCACGACGAATTGCAGGGCATCATCCTCGATCTTGAATTCACCGTCCCGCAGACCGTGGTCCTTTTCAGCCTTCGGAATGAGGTGACGGCGGCAAATCTCCACCTTTTCCTCTTCCGTGTAGCCAGCAATGCGGATCACTTCCATACGATCCATCAGGGGGCCTGGAATGTTCAGCGTATTGGCGGTCGTCACGAACATAACATCGGAAAGATCGTATTCGACCTCCAGATAATGGTCCATGAAGGAGGAATTCTGTTCCGGATCCAGCACTTCCAGAAGCGCCGAGGACGGATCCCCACGGAAGTCCATGCCCATCTTGTCGATTTCATCGAGCAGGAAGAGCGGGTTTGACTTCTTTGCCTTCTTCATCGACTGGATGACCTTGCCCGGCATGGAGCCGATATAGGTCCGCCGGTGACCGCGGATCTCCGCTTCGTCACGCACGCCGCCCAGGGACATGCGCACGAATTCACGCCCCGTTGCCTTGGCGATTGACTTGCCCAGCGAGGTCTTGCCGACACCCGGAGGACCGACGAGGCACAGGATCGGTCCGCGCAGCTTGTTCGCCCGGCTCTGGACCGCCAGATACTCCACGATCCGCTCCTTGACCTTTTCCAGGCCATAGTGATCCGTGTCGAGCACCTTTTCCGCCAGGGCCAGATCATGCTTGACCTTGGACTTCTTGCTCCATGGGATACCGATCAGCCAGTCCAGGTAGTTGCGCACGACGGTGGCTTCCGCCGACATCGGGCTCATCTGCTTGAGCTTTTTGACCTCCGCAGCCGCCCGTTCCCGCGCTTCCTTGGTCAGCTTGGTCTTCTTGATCTTTTCCTCAAGTTCGGCCAGCTCGTCGCGGCCGTCCTCGCTGTCACCCAGCTCCTTCTGAATCGCCTTCATCTGCTCATTCAGATAATATTCACGCTGGGTCTTCTCCATCTGGCGCTTCACGCGCGAGCGGATGCGCTTTTCCACCTGCAGGACGGAGATCTCACTCTCCATCATGCCAAGCACACGCTCCAGGCGCTCGGCCACGGAGACAACGCCGAGGATTTCCTGCTTTTCCGGAATCTTGATCGCCAGATGCGACGCAATCGTGTCGGCCAGCTTGGAATAATCGTCAATCTGGTTGACCGCGCCCAGAACCTCGGGAGAAACTTTCTTGTTCAGTTTCACATAGTTCTCGAACTCGGAAACGACGGAGCGGGCCAGAGCCTCCACTTCGATATTCTCGCCATCGCGCTCGGGCAGAACGGTTGCAGACGCCTCGAAATAGTCAGTCCGGTCGGAATACTGGCCGATCTGCGCCCGTGCGCCGCCTTCCACCAACACCTTCACGGTGTTGTCCGGCAGTTTCAAAAGCTGAAGAACCGTTGCCAGCGTGCCCACATTGTAGATCTGGTCCGGATTGGGATCGTCATCAGCCGCATTCATCTGGGTGGCCAGAAGAATGTGCTTGTCGGTGGTCATCACCTCTTCCAGCGCCTTGATCGACTTTTCGCGGCCAACAAACAGCGGCACGATCATGTGGGGGAAGACGACGATGTCGCGCAAGGGCAGAACGGGATAGACAGCGGTGCTGTCCGGATCAGTGGCGCGGATTTCTGCGTCGCTCATTTTTTATCCTTTCTCAGCGTGTTCCAGCCCCATTGACAAAAAGCAACCGGAACACTGGGAAACGGCTTCCGGGCCTCACCCGACTGGCCGAACCGCAGCACCCCGGCCGGGCGCGCTTGCAGTCCGCACAAGCCATTCTTTAGGTCTATTAGGTGGACACCTCACCTGCCCCTGTCAAGGCGGGCGTTCCGGTCATTCAGGTCTATCTGTTGACGACTCACACGGCCGGTGGAAAACCGCAGGGCGGTTTCACATCCCCTTCCAAAAAACAAAATGCCGCTCTTCAAGAGCGGCATTTATTCACTTCTTTTCAAAAGTGCAAGGCCCAGCCCTGAGACAGCTCAGGGCGAAGACATCAGGCACTGGTCGCAGAGCTTTCCTCACGGTCCTCATAGATATAGAGGGGCCGTGCTTCGCCTTTGACCACTTCCGGTGAAATCACCACTTCCTTGACGCCCTTCAGACCCGGCAACTCGTACATTGTGTCGAGTAGGATCGATTCCAGAATGGAACGGAGGCCGCGGGCCCCGGTCTTGCGTTCAATCGCCTTGCGGGCAATCGCTTTAAGCGCTTCATCGTGGAAGGACAGTTCCACCTGTTCCATCTCAAAGAGACGCTGATACTGCTTGACCAGAGCGTTTTTCGGCTCGGTCAGGATCGTGACAAGCGCATCTTCGTCAAGGTCTTCCAGGGTCGCGATGACCGGCAGACGGCCGACAAACTCCGGGATCAGGCCGAACTTCAGCAGATCTTCCGGTTCCAGCTCTGCGAACAGCTCGCCCACCCGCCGGTCTTCCGGTGCCTCGACGCGGGCCTGGAAGCCAATGGAGGTCTGGGTGCCCCGGTCGGAGATGATCTTGTCGAGACCAGCAAAGGCGCCGCCGCAGATGAACAGGATGTTGGTCGTGTCCACCTGCAGGAATTCCTGCTGCGGATGCTTACGCCCGCCCTGGGGCGGAACGGAAGCGACGGTGCCTTCCATGATTTTCAAAAGGGCCTGCTGCACGCCCTCCCCGGACACGTCCCGTGTAATCGACGGATTGTCGGCCTTGCGGCTGATCTTGTCGACCTCATCGATATAGACAATACCGCGTTGCGCGCGCTCGACATTGTAATCGGCTGACTGGAGCAGCTTCAGGATGATGTTCTCGACATCTTCCCCGACATAGCCAGCTTCCGTCAGCGTGGTCGCATCGGCCATGGTGAAAGGCACATCCAGAATGCGCGCCAGAGTTTGCGCCAGAAGTGTCTTGCCGCACCCGGTTGGCCCAACCAGAAGGATGTTGGATTTCGCCAGTTCCACGTCGTTGTTCTTCGACGCGTGATTGAGGCGTTTGTAGTGGTTGTGAACGGCGACCGACAGAACCTTTTTCGCACTGCCCTGACCGATGACATAGTCATCGAGCACATCGCGAATTTCCTGAGGGGTCGGGATTCCGTCCCGCGACTTCACCAGCGAAGACTTGTTTTCCTCGCGGATGATATCCATGCACAGCTCGACACATTCATCGCAAATGAAAACAGTCGGGCCGGCGATCAGCTTGCGAACCTCGTGCTGGCTCTTGCCGCAGAAGGAGCAGTAAAGCGTATTCTTAGAATCGCTGCCGCTGGCCTTGGTCATGTAGTCAACCTCGCGTTTATGGGGCCTTTCCCCTTATCTTTCCAGGTGAGGCTAAAATATGGCCTTCCCGGTCTAGAGGCCGCGCGGATCTGCGCCACCCCACAATATAATGTCATCATGCTTCACCATTAAAAATCAATATAGGTTTAAGGTGAAGAGGAAAACCCGGTTTCAATGGGGGAATAACCGGTCTTTTGGCAGGAAAGTGTTTCCTTCCTTAAGACCGGGTAAGCCCGATCAGCCTTCGGCTTCGCCCCCAAGGGTCGAACGGTCAGTGATAACATTGTCCACGATACCGAATTCCTTGGCCCTTTCTGCCGTCATGAAATTATCGCGCTCCAGCGCTTCCTCGACCTGATCAAGGCCCTGGCCGGTATGCTTGACATAGATCTCGTTGAGCCGGCGTTTCATGGCCAGGATTTCCTGTGCATGAAGCATTATATCGGCTGCCTGCCCGCGGAAGCCGCCGGACGGCTGGTGCACCATCACCCGCGCATTCGGCAAAATGAAGCGCATATCCTTCTGGCCGGCCGCCAGAAGCAGAGAGCCCATGGACGCAGCCTGGCCGATGCACAGGGTCGACACCGCCGGGCGGATGAACTGCATCGTGTCGTAAATTGCCAGACCGGAGGTCACAAGCCCGCCGGGCGAATTGATGTAGATCGCAATTTCTTTGGAGGGATTCTCCGCTTCCAGATAAAGAAGCTGCGCGCTCACCAGGGTTGCCATGTGATCCTCGACCGGACCGGTCAGGAAAATGATGCGCTCCTTCAAAAGGCGCGAGTAGATATCGAAGGCCCGCTCGCCCCGGTTCGTCTGCTCGACAACCATCGGCACGAGAGTGTTCATGTAGATATCGACAGGATCCTTCATACCTCATCCATATGCTTGAGATGATGCCCGGCATTGCCGGACAAACCACAGCCCCCCAAACCGCAGAGACAGCCTGCACCGGCAGAAATTCCGGTGAAACGCGCCACATCAGGGGCCTGACTCGAAAAAAGCGACACCCCGTATATATGGGATGTCGCCCTCAACGCAAAGTCATGACAGACGCGGTGTGAAGGCAAAGTTAAAGCCCGCGACCGCGCCTGGGGATTTTCTGAGACGCTTAAGCGTCGTCCTCGTCATCTGCAACCAGCTTTTCCAGCTCTTCCTTGGTCACCGTCTTGTCAGACACCTTGGCAAGCTCGAGCATGAAATCGACGACTTTTTCCTCATAGATCGGCGCCCGCAGGGACGCGAGAGCCTGCTGGTTGCTCTTGTAGAATTCGAACACTTCCTGTTCCTGACCCGGGAACTGGCGCACGCGGTCGTAAAGCGCACGCTGCATTTCCTCGTCGGTCACCTGGATGTCGTTCTTCTCGCCGATTTCGGACAGAACCAGTCCAAGGCGGACACGGCGCTCGGCGATCTTGCGGTATTCCGCTTTCGCCTCGTCTTCCGTTGTGTCCTCATCCTCAAAGCTCTTCTCATTCCGCTTCATGTCTTCTTCGACCTGACGCCAAACGATGTCGAACTCTGATTCAAGCAGCTTTTCCGGAAGCTCGAACGTGTAGTGCTCATCGAGCTTGTCCAGAAGCTGGCGCTTGACCCGCTGGCGGGTCATCTGACCGAACTGGCTCTCGATCTGGCCGCGGACGATTTCCTTCAGCTTGTCGAGGGATTCAAGGCCAAGGCCTTTGGCAAATTCGTCATCAACAACGACTTCCCCCGCTGCAGCCACCTCTTTGACCTCAACGTCGAAGGTCGCGGCTTTGCCAGCCAGGTGCGCGGCCGGGTAGTCGTCCGGGAAGCTCACTTCCACGAGTTTCTTGTCGCCTGCCTTGACACCGATCAGCTGGTCTTCAAAGCCCGGGATAAACTGGCCGGAGCCGAGAACAAGCTGACCGTTTTCGTCAGCACCGCCTTCAAAAGGCTCTCCGTCAATCTTGCCCAGATAGGACATGGTGACCCGGTCGCCGTTTTCAGCCGCCCCATCCTTGGTATCGAACGGCGCATTGTTCTTGGCGATCTCGGCAACCTGCGTGCCGACTTCTTCATCGGCGATCTCGACAACCGGGCGCTCGATTTCAAACCCGGCGAAATCGACGATTTCGAACTCAGGCAGAATGTCATAGGTCATTTTGAAGGACAGGTCCGCATCCCCGGCCAGGATTTTTTCCGCCTCATCTTCCGGCAGGTCGATCTCCGGGGTCAGCGCCGGGCGCTCGGAGCGCTCTTCGACGGCCTTCTGGGTGGTTTCCTGGATGGTGTTCGACAGGATTTCCGCCATGGCCTGACGGCCGTACATTTTCTTGAGATGCGCAACCGGCACCTTGCCCGGACGGAAGCCCTTGATGTTGGCCTTAGATTTCATCTCGGCCATGTAATCGTCGAGCTTGGCGGCAAGATCGCCTGCCGGAATGTCGATTTTGAGCTCTCGCTTAAGGCCCTCGGAGAGGGTTTCGGTTACCTGCATGGGTTTTGTCGTCCTCGGTCCTGAGCGGCAATACGCCCCGGAGGTTTCGTTTTTCATCCCGTGTGCCGCGCCGCAAGCGCTTCCCTTTTTCCGGAAGCGTTCAAAAGCAGCGCCCCGCCCCGAAACGGTTCCCGGGACGCACGATGGGAGCGCGATAAAGGCTAGGCCGGAAAGTGTCAAGGGCCATGCCCTTTCAAAGGCCTGCGAACCCCGTTCCCGCCCCCCGTTTCAACGCATATATGCGCGGCCGGACAGCGTCTCCACCCGTCTGTTCCCGGCCTGTCCCAAGGGCGGTGTCAAAAACGACGCCGCCCGGACACGAAATGCCGCTGCGTAAATTAATTTGTGATCGAAATTATTTCAATTTAAATATGGTCATGGTTAACGTGATTAAATTAATACTTGCCATTTTTGAAAGAGACAAACATGACATCTGGTTCACTTTCACCCCTGTGGATAGGTAACGGGACGGATTTCCTTTGGGGATATAGATCCAGAATGTCTTGATTTTATAGATATTTAAAAGGCTTTCCACCCAAAGGTAAGAATTGATAAATTAAATCTCATTCAACACAAAGATGAACAAATTTGGAGCGATTTGAAAAAAATATTGCTCCGACTATTGCCAAGATTCGCCATGCGTTTTGATGTTCAAATGAAGGCTGAACACTTAGGTTTAAGACCAGAATTAGGCACACTTAGCGAACGACGCCACATTTGTGCCATAAATCATTCATACTCGCCAAGAAAAATATGCGTTGAATAAAATTGTCACTGATATTTATGCGTAAACGGCGTTAAAGTAGTGCTGTTTTAGTGAAGTCGGGTGTGAGCATAAAATGAGTAACTCATCTGCGTCGGGCGGTCGGGGCCGCGTCAATCCTGATTATTCTCCATTTGAGGAGTTGCGGGAAAACTCCAAAAATTTGGACAAATGGCTTGAGCGCAATTTGGCGCATATGTCTGAGGGGCCCACCAACGAAAACCAGGCGCCGGACCAGTATGGGGCAAATGACCGGGGCAATATGGCACGCTCGCCTAAAATCCGCTGGGCGGAAGACGAAGATGATGTCCAGCAGATTCCGGAGATCTTCAAGAGACAGGACCAGAATGGCGGACGGTCGAACCGGGGCCCTGTGGTGCAAACCACCCTGTCCGTGCTCAAATTCCTGGCTGTGATTGCAGCCGTCGGCTTTCCGATCGGCTATTTCCACGACGAGCTCGGCGGCCTGACCCAATCCCTGTTCAAGGGCTTTGACGGCATCAGCGGCGACGAGCCTGCACTCCAGCCCGCCCCGCAGGCGGAACGCTCTCCGACCGGGGACTTGCTCAAGGCGCGCGAAGCGCTCAAGGCTGCGATGCAGAACAAGGCCGCAAACGAGCAGTCTGAGGCGGATGAACCTGTTGCGGTAGCCGCCAAACCGGCAGCAGCAAACAAGGCAGCTCCCAGCCAGCAGACAACCATTGCCCGGACAGCCGCTCCGAAAACCAGCCCGGCGAGCCCGGCCCGCTCTGCAGCCTCCAAGCCGGCGCCAGCGGTTCAGGCACGCCCGTCTGCAGCACAGACCAAGCCGCAGGCTCCGGCAGCCGCGCCGCGCCAGAGCGCTGCGCTTCAATCCGCCCCCCCGGCCTCCGGAAAGGGCCCTGGTTTTCCGGACATGCTCGCCATTCCGGGCGGAGAATATCAGGTTCCGCTCATGCGCGGCGAAAACATTCTGGACCCTTACCGGGTGATCACAATGGAGCCTTACGAGATTGCGCGCCGGGAAGTAACCCGCGGCGACTGGCTGGAATGTGTGGCCCGGGGCGCGTGTTCAACCGGGAGCCTTGAGCCGGAATTCTTCGCCAAAGAAAACCTGATGTTGCCGATGACGGCCATTTCGCTCGCCCAGACCGAGGAATATATTGCCTGGATAAACTCGAGGCGGCCGCAAGGCACTCCGGAATACCGCCTGCCAACGGACGCCGAATGGGTCGTTGCCGTGCGCGGTGGTACAGAAGACAACACCGTCTATCCATGGGGCAACGCCTTCGACAACGTCTATGCCCGCTTGCGGCGTGACCTCGTGCCGATTACCGAAGCCATGGAAGTCAATGGCCTGATCGGGTCCATCGGCAACGCGGAAGAGCGCACCTCCGATTGCTGGACCACACGCCTCAAGGACAACAGCTGCTATGGCGGACGGGGCGTTGTGCGCGGTGCGCCTCCGGGCGAGACGACGGAAAAGACGGCCGCCCTCACCTTCCGCACAGGCAGAGCCGTTGACAATCCCTATTCTTATGTCGGCTTCCGACTGGCCCGATAACCTTAGAACTGGAGATGATCTGATATGAAGCTGTTCCCGGCTTTAAGTTCCGCCCTGTGCCTTGCGGTCAGCTGCGTTGCAGCTGCTTCAACAGGTCATGCGGCAACCTGCAAAAGTGAAGTGACCTCCTATACGGTCGCATCCGGTGACACGCTCTCCAGAATCGCACTGACCGTGTTTGGCGATTCAGACGAATGGGCTCTGATTTACGAATATCCGGGCAACGCAGAGTCCATTGGCCGGAATCCGAACATTCTGAGCATCGGCACAGCCCTGTCCATTCCGCCCTGCCCGGGCGCTGTCACACAGCTGCCCAATGAACTGGAACAGCGTCAGGACGCCCCGGCGCGCGCGGAAACGCAGACCGGTTCGGGCACAGATGCCAACACGATCTATATCGTGACCGGCGATGACTGGGCGCCTTACGTGGATTCAGACTGGCCCCAGGGCGGCATGGGCACGCTTCTGGTGAAGGCCGCTTTTGATGCAGTCGGCATGGGCGACCGCGTCCGCATCCACAATATCAATGACTGGAACGCCCAGCTTTATGATCTGGTTCCGTCCGACCGGTATCAGCTCGCTTTCGGCTGGTCCATGCCGGACATGACCTATTGGAAGACCTGTGACCGGGTCGCCAAACCCATGCAGATCCGGTGCAAATACAACCAGTCCGAACCGGTCTTCACCATCTCGCTCGGTTTCTTCAGCGACACCAGCCGGTCGGATCTGAAAGACATCACCATCGAGGACATGAAGACCAAGCGGATCTGCCGGCCGACAGGCTGGTCCACATTCCAGATGGAAGAAAACGGCATTCCGCTCGAGAACCTCGTCGGCGCAGCCAACCCGCAAGGCTGTTTTGAGAAAATCATCAACGGTGAAGCAGACTTTGCGGTTGTGAACCGGCCAAGCGGCATCGCCATCGCCACCAAGATGGGGATCCGGGACAATATCGAGATGGCGCCTTTCACAGTGCCCTACGCGATCCACCTGGTCGCCTACAAAGACAACCCGCTGAACACGACCGCCTATCTTGATGAGTTCAACAAGGGTCTGAAAATCATCATCGACAATGGCACCTACGCCCAGATCTCGTCCTATTTCAACGACGAATTCGCGCGCCGGACGCAGGAAAACAGCAATTAGTCTTCGCATCACTTTTATCTGCCAGACTGTCCGCTCCGCCTGTGTGCCGGAGTGGAGCCGCGCCGCCCGGATGGGCGGCGTGGTGCATGGGCTGCTATGTTTAAAGCGGAACGGGAAAAAAGAGGATCCGCAGACAAAAAGGGGCATTCGACATGAAGGGGCTAACGCAATGGAGGGGAAAATGAAATTTGCAGTTGGAGCCTGGCTTGCGGCTGCAGGTCTGATCGGCCTGTCGCCCGCCCATGCAGAAACCTGCACGGCGCAAGTTCAAAGCTACAAGGTAGCGGCAGGCGACACGCTGCCTGCAATCGCCGAAAAAGTCTATGACGATGCAGGCGCCTGGCATCTCATTTCCGACTATCCGGGAAATGCCGGTATTGTGGGCCGGAACCCGGCCTCTCTGAACCCGGGCACGACCATACAACTCCCGCCTTGCCCAACGACGGCCCTGCCCGCATCAACGGCTCTCCCACAGGATGGCCTCGACGTGGCATCCCTGGCTCTGGACAGTCTGATCCCGACGCCGATCTACATTGCTGCCCGCAAGAACCATGCGCCGTTCGCTTCTCCGGATTGGCCGCAAGGAGGGATGGCAACCATGATCGTGCGCGCCGCTTTTGATGCGGTCGGCCTGGGTGACCGGATACGCATCCACCATATCGGCGATGCCAACGCACAGTTCAAATATCTTCTGCCCACCGGCCGCTACAAGCTCGGCCTTGGCTGGAACATGCCAGACATGGGGTATTGGAAACAGTGCTCGGCCCTGCCGCAGGACATGCAGGTCCGCTGCGACTACAAGGCGTCCGATCCGATCGTGCCAATGTCCTTCAGCTTCTTTTATGAAATCGGCCGGGCCGATCTGCAAAATGCCACCTATGAGCAGATCAAGGCAGGCCGCTTGTGCCGTCCCGCCAGCTGGTCGACCTTTCAGCTCGTGGAAAACGACATCCCTCTGACAAATCTGACCAGAGCCGCCAACATGCAGGATTGCTTCCGGCTGCTTCTGGAAGGCAATGTGGACTTCGTCGTCGGCTCACGTCTCAGCGCCATTGCCAGCGCCACGAAGATGGGCATCCTCGACAAGGTGGACATGGCGTCCTTCACCGGCGTGTCCTTCGGCTATGAGCTCATCGCCCACAACGACAATATCGACGGGGCTTTTGACTATCTGGAGGCGTTCAACAAAGGACTCCAGATCATCATTGATAACGGCGTCTATGGCCAAATTACGTCCTACTACAATGATGAATTCTCCCGCAGGCTGCAGAACTGACGGTCCGCAGGCCTGAACCCCAAACGGCCTCACGAAAACGGCGCCGGATCCCACAGGTCCGGCGCTTTTTTTAGCTGTGAGCCGTGCCGCGTTCAAAGGATTTCCGGACGTTTTGTCCGTTGCGGCGAAATCTCTGTTTTCACGCAGCGAATGGCAAATCCAAGGAAGCAAGGTTTGCTCACCAACCGCACAGCACGGCCAAGGCAGATCCCCCGATCACTCAGACGACAGCTGCCAAGGGCGCCTGCGCGAGCCCTGCCCCCCGGTCCAGCACGTCGACACCCGGCGCAAAGACATGCGTCACAGAACTTGCCCGCAGCCGCGCTGTCACCCCCTCCGGGGTTGTGGGAATGTCCATGTTCCGCATCTGCTCCCACCAGAGCGCTGCAAGCCCGGCAACATGCGGGGTGGCCATGCTGGTGCCGTTAAAGGAGACCAGACCGCCGCCGGTTTTTGCGGAAATCACATCGACCCCCGGGGCTGCCAGAACAGGATTGGTATTCGAGAACGGTGCCACGACAAGACCATTTGGACTTTCTCCCAGAGCGCCGACAGACATCATGCGCTCTGCTGCAGCAGGGATCGATGCACTCACTTCAAAATTCGGGTTGATATCGCGCTCACTTTCATTTCCCGAGGCGGCCACCACCACGACCCCTCCGGTAAAGGGGATTGATGCTTGGAACATGTCCATCAGACGGTCGAAAATCCGGATATTCATCCGGTAACCTTCAAGAGCTGCGCTCGCGGCCAGTTTCTCGGGAAATCCATCATCGATGAGGTTCTTGACCAAACCGGGAAAGTCGAACCCGAGAGACATGGAAATAACACGCGCACCCTGGCTGACGGCCCATTGCATGCCTTCAAACAACATGTTGGTGCTGCCCGAGCCATCATCGCCCAGAACCTTGCCGATCGAAGCACTTGTAACGCCGGGCGCAACCCCGATCCGCAGACCGTCCACATCCCGCCCGAACACGGTTCCGGCACAATGGGTTCCATGCCCTTGCACATCGCCATTGCCGCTGCCTGTAAAGTCTTTTTGCTCCAGGGTGACGCCTGCAAAGGCCGGATGTGCCGCATCAATTCCGGTGTCAAGCACGGCAACCTTCACCCCGGTACCGCTGGCAGGACTGGTCAGCGCGCCAACCGCCTGCACACCCCAGGTGGCCGTGCCCTGCGCCTGTGCGGCCGCCCCCGCCATGGGCACCGGCGCAATCAGCTTTGTCGGCATCACCCGCGCCACAGACAGGATATCCGGGTCTCGGGTCACGTCGTTCAGCTGCTGCCGGTCGAGCTGGTGGGTCGTGACTTCCGGCTCCGGCGGCATCCCCCCGGCCAGACCAGCTCCAGCCCGGGCCACTGCGCCGCGCATATTCAAATCAAGTGTTCTGAGTGTTCTATTCTTGTCTCTCAATACAATAAAGTCTGACATCGTAACGCCTCCCATTTGTAGAGTTACGCAAAGACAATAAACGCATAGAGTGTCAAAATGGTGGTTTCACCCAATCTCCCCGTCCCGCCGGAAGGGCGGATGCTGGCCGCTCCAATCAACGGACACGATATCTCGCGGGGCCGTTGGAAATACCGCGAAGCCAAATACAGTGCGCAGTTTCGTCTGCTGCTCTCGCTCAGCCTGGGGACGGGAATGCAGCGAAAATCATAAGCCTCCTTGTAACAAACCAATCCTGGGCCCTTATCCGTGTGCGCTCAGCCGCCAGCCGAAAGCCCGGCCGTATCTCGACAACGGGCATCTGGAACTGGACAACAATTGCGCGGAGCGGGCAATGAAACCGATTGCCCTTGGACGAAAAAACGACCGCTTCATGGGCTCAGAAGGCTGCCGCAAATTCGCGGCTATCGCCTATACCCTGATCGAAACCGCCAAACTCAGCGGCATCGACCCGCAAGCCCGGCTGAAATGGGTTCTGGTACAAATCGCCGACCAAAAGATCAATTGCATCAACGACCTCATGCCTTGGTGTTACGCTGCAAAAGCAGCGTAACAGAGCGCGTCGCCACCATGAAGACCGGCTTCACCGGACGGACACTGTTGACCGGGAAAATTTGCGCGTTGAAACTCAAAAATTCCCGTTGTCGGGCTCGAAGCTGGCCCTCGCTGCAGTTTGAGCAAATGTTTATAACCTGCAGGCAAATCTTCGCGGCCCGGCACCTCGTTAGTTAAGCCGATTGTTCGGCTTCCCACTTGAACTGGCTGGAAACTGAAACGCCGTAGGTGAACAATTCAAAAGAGAAGTCCTTAGGCTTTTGCCGGTCTGCTATCCGGTTCGGAAGATCCGGGTTGACCATAGCGGATTTGCCGATAGCGAGAAAATCCGCCTCTCCCTCGCAAAGAACTTCCCGCGCGAGATCGACATCTTGCAATCCGCCATTGGCGATCACGGGCAATCCCGTTTTTTCACGCGCGAATTTGGTCAGTCGTGCGCCGTCCCTGGTGCTGCTGTGATATGCGTAACCTTTCCGCTCGCTGGCCAGATGGATGAAGCTCGCCCCGGCCTCCTGGACTGCCGCGAAGATGATGGCTGCGTCATCCAGACCGCCGGGCCAAAAATAGTCGGGCTGCGTCGCCTTTGCCTGGGATAGACGAACCCCAGTGACAAAGTCGCTGCTACATGTAGCGCGAACCCCCGATATGATCTCGCATGTCAACCGGATCCGGTTTTCAACAGAACCACCGTAAGGCGCGGTGCGCAAATTGGTTTCGGGTGTCAGGAATTGATCCAGCAGATACCCGTTTGCACAATGGATTTCCACGCCATCAAAGCCAGCAGCTTCCGCCCGTTTGGCCGCCTGAATGAAACCGGCCTTTATGTCCGCTATATCCTGTCCAGTCAGTTCGACAGGCGTTTCATATGGCCCCTGTTTTGTGCCGTACATTTGCAACATGTGGCCTTGCGGCCGCACAGCTGATGGCCCGCGCGGAACATCCACCACCTGCGACACCGCTCCAGCGTGAATGAGTTGAAGGATGATCTTGCTGCCATTGGCGTGGACCGCTTCTACAATTTTCCGCCATCCCTCTTGTTGCGCGTCCGTGCACAGACCAGGCTGATGGGCGTAGGCTTGAGCGATCGAGGTGTCAGGATAGGCTCCCTCAGCGATAAGCAGGCCAAATCCGCCTTTCGCAAAGCGCGTGTAATACGCGGCCATTTCCGCCGTTGGAATTCCGTCCGCTGTTGCGCTGGCGCGGGACATCGGGGCAAGAACATACCTATTTGCAAGATCCAGTTTCTGAATCGAGCCAGGTTTGAGAGCAGGGTGAATTTCGCTTTTCAGTGTCATTGGGTTTGGCTTCCTGTTGTGAATGAAGCCGAAATAGTTCTAACTTGCACTTGTAGCAAGAATGCACAAAAAAGACCTATACATACAAAAATGTAAGTAAGGGATCGGCATGGCCAACCTGTTCAATGAAGAACAACTGTTCTGTCCGACCGAGACCGCCCTCGAAATTATTGGCGGAAAGTGGAAGGGAATGATCCTCTGGTGCCTGTGTCAGCGCACAATGCGGTTCGGTGAACTACACAGGACAATCCCTGATATCACGCAGCGTATGCTGACGAAGCAACTACGCGACTTGGAAAACTACGACATCATTGTACGCAAGGTGTACCCTGTGGTCCCTCCGAAAGTCGAATATTCGCTTAGCGAACACGGTATCGCGCTAAAACCCATTCTTCAGCAATTGGAGGACTGGTCGAAAGACTACCTCAACGCAAAGATCGAAGCTTCTGCTTCAGACAGCAATAGACCGGTTTAGTCATTTTCGGAGGCGATTGGGCAGGTTTTGCCTTGTGACAAAGCAAATGCCCACTCCGAGCAGAAATTAGGCCGTGTGGCCGGATTTGATCAAGATGAATGCTGCGGCGATTGCGACGATGGAGCGGAAGTTTCTGGCTGTTTTCTCGCAGCGCAGAGCGACCCTTTTGAAGCGTTTAAGCTTGCTCATGACTTGTTCGATGCGCGCGCGGCCCCGGTAGAGCGCTTTGGCGAAGTGCCTGGGAATGTCGCGCCGGTTTGATTTGTACGGGATGACCGGGACAGCCCCAGCCTTTCGCGCAGCTTCTCGATTGGCGTTGCTGTCATAGCCCTTGTCGGCAACGATGGCCCGGTGCTTGATCTCGGGGCCGGTTTCCATGAGATCGGTAAACTGCTTGCTCCACCGGTCAGTTCAAAGCCAAGCGGCAGGCCGTTCCGATCCGTTTTCAGATGGATCTTGGTACCGACCCCGCCGCGCGAACGCCCGAGCGCTTGACCTTCCTGCCCCCTTTGGCGCCTGCCGCTGAAACATGGGCGCGACTAACGGTGCTGTCGAACATGGCAATCAGATGCGCCCCTTCATCAAGTCCGGCCAGAATGGAAAAATAGTCCTTAAACACAGCTGCCTTGCCAAGACGGTCGAAGCGTTTCCAGACGCTGTTCCAGGTGCCGAACCGCTCCGGCAAAGCGCGCCAGGAGATGTTGTGAAGCGTAAAAAAGTGCAGCGCCTCGAGAAACAGACCGTCATTCTGTGCCTTCGCGCCAACCCGTGGCAAGCAAGCCCGGAAAACCTCCAGGGCCAGTTCGAAGTCCCGTTCTGTCATCTTGGTACACATCGCCGACCTCCATATCACGTCGGCAACCTATGAATCACTTTGAAATCAAATCCGGAGTCCCAAAATTTATACCTGTGTCGATTCGTCCACGCGGCCTAGTAACACGCTATAAACGGGATGATTACCCTGTCATTCGGAAAACGTCGCGTCCCAATTCGCGTCATTCCAAGATTGGTAGACGGAATGTGCGTTCTTCATATCCTCCCAAACCCAAACCATGCGATCGACGAACCAGATTTTTGCCAGCACAACGCCGTGATATCCGCCGAACGCCGCCCAAAAGTCCTGAATGAAGAAGCCATAGGCTCCGACAGAAAAAAACACGCCTGAAAACAGCATGATAGCCGTCACAGCTTTGCGATGATGTTCCGGTATCGGGATATCGTTTCGATTGATGTACGCTCGCTCCCCGAGCACGCCTTTTGTTGCCCAGGATGAAGTCGTCGAAGGCGGAGAAAACAAGCGTGGATTCATCCAGATCCAGAGCATCGCGGCCGCGATAGGAAGCAGCGAATACCAGCCGATCCAAAAAGCGCTCCACGCCGCGAAGAAGACCAATGGTGCTCCGGCCGCTCTGGAATAAACGCTCAGCGGATTGGCGTGGCTGGCCCAGGTCATCTGTTCCATACCCATAAGCCGTTCGGCTCCTTTGAAGATGTCCATCGTGCGCGGTACTCTTGCGAAACGGCCCAAATGCGAACCTTGGCTGTGATACATCATGAACGCAACTTGGACTCAAAGCGGACTTTTGTCGCGATTTCAATAGAGGCCATACCAAGCTCAAGGGTGAGTTCGCAGAGACCATTCGCAGCTTGCAGCCAAGTCAGAAACTCTTTGACCTCGTAACGCCCATGATCCGGGATATCTGGAGTGAACGCTCGGCCCTTCTCGAAGATGCAATCAAGTCCGGACAGTGGCGCTTGCGCGAAACCGATAAACAGATCGAAACGCTTCTGGACCGGATCATGGACGCAACCAATCCGACCGTTATCAAAGCCCACGAAGACAAGATTGCTGTTCTGGAGCGTGACAAGCTGAAACTGCGCGAAAAGCTGGAAACAAAAGCACCTGAGAAAGGCACCTTCGACAACATGCTAGAGCGTTTCCCGCTTACTCCGGCTCATATCCTGCGGCAGCGAAGTAGTTTCTTGCCTCTGAGGGCGTGACTGCGTCTATCGCAGACGCGGTTGCCGCCCATAGGTCCTCGACGGTTCTTGCGGCCGCTTTCTTCAGGAGGGCCTTGATCTTTGAGAAGGCCATCTCGATCGGATTGAAGTCGGGGCGTGAGCGTCCGCTGAACCCCACCTCCCGCTTTTCGATTTTGCGCCTTAAGTGTCCACTTATGCAAATGGACACTTAAAGGCGCGTGATGA
>NZ_JBSWYH010000020.1:0-120051 GCF_056161025.1 Roseibium sp. AWQ4_254 | reverse complement strand
GGTTGTTCATCCTTGAAACCTTTCGGTGAATGTTTGGTCGCAAACACCTTCAGGCTTTCAATCTGGATGAACAACCTTCTCAGAACTCACACCTAGCTGCATTAATGGTAATTCCAAGCTTGTTCTTCGGCTCTCTCGGGCTTAGCGGGGGGTGGTATGCCGCAGGTGGGTTTACGGTCCTAGCGCTTCTAACAATTCCTTTCTCCTTTGCCGTCACCAAGCACCACAAATCGATCGGTGAGCAGCAGATTGAAATTATTGAGCACAATCATCTCGACACGCTTCGGGACAAGCTACGGAGTGTCCATGAGCGATCCGATCCAAGCCATCGCGGCGACCAAAACGGCAATTGAGGAGAATGCGTCTGCTCGGTGGATCATTGGCTTCTCCGGCGGCAAAGATTCGACCGCGGCACTCAAGATCTTCACTTCGGCGTTCCTTAAAGCGAAACCGAGGCCAAGTGTTATCGAAATTGTGTATTGCGACACTGGCGTCGAAAACGTGCTTCTTGATAGTTACGTTAAGACACTACTTCGAAATTTGAAAAAGGAATTCCAAGAGGAGGGACTTCCATTCAAGATCGACGTTCTTACTGCGCCGGTTAGCGACCGATTCTTCGTCAAAGTGATTGGTAGGGGCTACCCGCCACCCACCAACAGTTTCCGGTGGTGCACGAAAAATCTACGGATCAAGCCCGTTGCAAAATTTATAGGTGAAGCGACCGCCGAAGACGCCATTGTCGTTCTCGGAATGCGTCGCTCAGAAAGTAGTCAGCGCGACCGCTCATTGGACAAAGCGGGAGGCAGTATGTGGCAGACGCAGCGGGAGGGGCGTCACGCCTATCGGCTTTTCCTGCCGATCATCAATCTAGACCTTGGCAATGTGTGGGACGCTGTCTTCCTGCTCGGAAGGCCGCGCAGCATTGACCATAACAAATTGGAAGCCATCTATCGGGGAGCTTCAGGCGAATGCCCTATGATAAAAGCACCGGATGCGCCTCCTTGCGCCTCAGGACGATTCGGTTGCTGGACGTGTACCGTCGTTAGGCGCGACCGCTCTGCCGAAGCGCTTATTGAAACCGGCGAAGTCAGTCTCAAACCCTATCTCGGATTCCGAGATTGGCTCGCTGAGGTCCGCAATAATCTCGATTGGCGGTGGCCGTTCCGACGAAATGGCGTGCAACGGCCAGGCCCCTTCACCCTCAATGCACGCAGCAGAATCCTTAGTAAACTCGATCTTCTAGAAGTCAAGACGGGCGACAGGCTTCTCACTGCACTTGAACGGAAAGAAATCTTTCGTCTATGGGAACTCGACGTTCCAATAGAACGGCAAAACGATCTGCAACGTCGCTACCATGGTAAACCCGAGCCGGATCATGAAGGCTGATGACACTATGGAGAGTGTCAAACATTGGGGATGCGACGCATGAGCGGACCAGGTAGTCGGAAAAAGAGTTTCACTCAGGAGCAGAAGCTTGCGTTCGTCGACGCGGCTAATCCACACCAGTGGCTCTATACTGCCGAGAATTTGCACAATCAGGCCTTTGTCGTCAGGCGCAATCGAGGTCGGAGCCAAACCACAATGACTAAAGTCGGGCATGCGCCAGTCACTTGGGATGACACCAACCGTGCCACTTTCCTGTTGGCCGCCTTCGCGATGGAGAACATGCTCAAAGCGTATCTTGTCTACGAATTTCCGGCTAATATCGCAGATGGCTATCTGAAGGGGATCACCACACATGACCTGTGGGAGCTGGCCAGTCGCTCGTCACTCATTCCTTACAAAGTTCGTGATCGATGGGTGTTCGAGGCACTTTCCGAGGGCAACGAGAGCTGGGCGCGCTACCCCTGTGGTCGGGACGCCGATGACATCCAACCCGAGGGACAGTTCACCGAAAAGCTTTGGGAAAAATACTGCGCGATGATGCAAACATACAAGGAAAAGATCCAGCGGCTGCTTACGAAAGGTTGGAACGGACCCTACGGTCATTTTGGAAGTTGGACATTCACTGATTGATACCGTCGATCCATACATCAGCGACGATGTTGCGAACCTCTGCTGCTCTCCAATGTCCCTTCCAACTCCAATTAGTATTAGCTTCCGAAAGCTACGCCGAGCCTCCCGAGCGTCTGGAATGAGGGCGCGAGCAGCCATTCTTTGCTTGACTATCGAACGGCAGCAAAGGGCCGCGAACGAGGCTGGCGCAAAGTCGATCGCTGTGATCATTGTTGCTGCGCCGGAGATCGGCTCCGGGTCCCAGTGTTGACGACCGCTGCGGTTTGCACGAAGGTCTTGAGTCGCTGTGGAAGAAATCATGGGCCTGTCGCCGCGAAGCTGAATTGGCCTTCTTTGAATACATCAATGGCTCCTGCAATCCGTGCCGAAGGCACTCGGCACTGGGATGGAAAAGTCCCTTTGCATTCGAAGCCAAAGCCGCATAAATGAGAACTTGAGGTGGAATGAAACCGTGACAGGTTCAGACTAGGATTGACACGCCGTGCCACCGCAGGGCCGCTTCAAGTTTGGGCTCCACAAAGCGACACTTTCGGCAGAGGAAAACGCGACAACTTCCGACGCCGATCGCCGTCGGGCCACCTCAGCGGTTCACACCTCGACGCGGATGTCGTCCGCCGCCAGAGACACGCAAGCCAGCCGAACTATTGTGGCAAAGCCGGACAGCACATCTTTAGGGTCCCACGTCATTACGAACTCTTGTCGTACGCCCAAAGTGCTTTGTCGAGCGTGCGCATCGAGATGCCGTGATCATTAGCCGTCGCCCGGCACAGATTGACGTATTCCAGCCATTTCTCAAAGGTGTAAGGCGTTGAACCACCGACAGTATTCATTGCTCTGACGTCGAGGATCGGATACCGGTCCGGAAAAGCAAAATGCAGGATCACGCTCGCCATTGGCCACTGCACTCCGCGAAGCGCAAGCAGAGCACCGATGCGGAGCCGCTCCGACCCGGCAGCGAACGAAACGCGTGTAATCTCTTCGACCTCTGCTTCAGTGTTCTGGCTGCAAAGCTGTCGCGTACGGCCACCCCGCCACTTCCATTTCGCTACTGCGATGAGGTCGTTCTGCGTCATGTACCCGCGCTGCGCCGCCTTTTTCATTCGATCGCGGGGCTCGTCATCCGCGTCGTAGTCGTAGAGGTTAGAGTATTTGAGGATCTGATCGCGGGTTAAATTGATCTTCATGTCTGAATTTAAGTTTGAGTTAAGAGAGCCTGCAATCGGCATCCGTTACTCCAGTGGCTTGGCATTCGGTGGCATTGCGTCTTCAAACGTTGCGTTTCGGACCAAAACAGTCGTTGTATGAAAGGCGGCTTTGTTAGCGCAGTGTAAATTCGAAAACCCTCAAAGTCCGCAGATGCAGCGAATGGCGCCTGCAAGACCGAACTTTACCCGAGCCATTTGCGCCGAGAATTACCATCATTCTTTCGAGTCTGATGGTCGTATCGTGAATTGCCTTGAAGTTCCTAATGATGATTCCGTTTAGTTGCATACTTCACCCCGCGTTCCAACAGGAAGGGTGACCATGATGAACAACTGCCTCAAGATACTTAAGTGTTAGCAACTTAGTTTGCATATGCTGCGAAACAGTCGGACTTCCGATGGCAGCTTTGGGCCGAGAACCACAGACCTAGCCGGAAGCTGGCACCGAAGGAAGGGCTCGAAGGAAACATCTTTCGCGATGCAGAAATTCCAAGGCCTGTGAGGCGATCCTGCCCGCTAGCGGAAACCACCCCAACAAACCGGAAAACCTCAAAAAGATCTCAACGAGAAACAAACGCGCCGCAGCCGCTATTCGCCTGGTATTATGCCAGCGCCGCTTCGATTTCCGCCACCACAGCATCCGCCGCTGCGCTGGGGTCTGCGGCCTGGCTGATCGGGCGGCCGACCACCAGATAGTCGCTGCCGGCGCGGATGGCCTTTTCCGGGGTCATGACCCGGCGCTGGTCGTCTGCCGCGCTGCCTGAAGGGCGGATGCCGGGCGTGACGATGACCAGATCCTCCCCCAGGACCGTGCGCATCCTGGTGGCTTCCGTTGCGGCACAGACGATGCCGCCCATGCCGGCGGCGCGCGCATCCCGGGCCCTCGCCTCAACCAGATCGGCAAGCGGGCCGCGATAGCCTGCGGCCGCAAGGTCATCTTCATCCATGGAGGTCAGCACCGTGACGCCTAAAAGGCACAGGCCGGGATTGCCCTCTTCCGCCAGCCCCCGGACGGCGGCCCGCATGGTTTTCGGATAGCCGTGCAGGGTCATGAAGGTCATGCCCATCCTGGCCACGTTCCGGACGGCCTTGGCAATCGTGTTGTCGATATCGTGCAGCTTGACGTCCAGAAAGATCTTCTTGCCGTCGGCGGCCAGATCCCGGGCAAATTCCAGCCCGCCTGCAAATTGCAGTTCCATGCCGATCTTGTAGACGCCCACCTTGCCCTCCGTCTGGTGGACAAGCTGTTCGGCCTCCTTCAGGGTTGGAACATCGACAGGCAGCATGAGGCGGTCCCGCGCGGTTTTCGGGGCAAACGGGCTGTTTGGCATGAGGGGGCACGCTCCTTGTCAGGATGTTCGGAAGGCGCCCTGTGCATATCATCCTGCCCGCGCCGTGGCCAGAGCAGGCCGGATCAGGAGGCCCCGGTTTTTTCAAAGACCGCAAAGGCGTCCTTGTGGTCCGGATGCCAGCGGGACAGGGCGGGCCGGTTTTCAATGATGTCGCCGATGGCCCATTCCGCCCGGCGCCGGTCCCGGGTGCTGTCGACATCATTATCCGGGCACAGGATATAGAAATCCCCCTCCGCCATCCGGCCGATAAAATAGTCGACGGTCTGCTCACTGGTCCAGGCGGCGGCGGGTTTTTCGGCAAAATGCGCGGCGGTCATGCCGGTATAGGTGAAGCCGGGCACAAACAGATGCACGGAGATGGGGGCACCGGCCTCGCGCAATTCATGGGCCAGCTGTTCGCTGAGCACCTTCACGGCGGCCTTGGAGACATTATAGCCCGGATTGCCGGGCGGGGTGGTGATGCCCTGTTTCGAACCGGTGTTGATGATGACGGAGGGGCGCCCGGCGGCGCGCATGCGCGGGGCAAAGGCCTGTACGCCGCGCAGGACCCCGAAGAAATTGACATCCATCAGGCGGGCCCAGGCGTCAAACCCGTCCAGGCAGGTGGAGGCTTGTCCGATGCCGGCATTGTTCATCAGCACAGCAACCGGACCGGTCTCAAAGGCGCGTTCGGCAAGGGCGTTGACCTGGTCCGTGTCGGAGACATCGGCTGCAACGGCCAGAACGGGGACGTCTGTCCTGGCGGCCTCGCGAACCGTCTTCGCTGCGCTCTCCAGGGCGTCGCCGGGCAGATCCGCAAGGATCACGCCGAGCCCTGCTTCGGCAAACCGGGTTGCGGCGGCCAATCCGACCCCGCTCGCGGCTCCGGTCACCACCGCCAGCCCCCCTTGTGCAACTGATTGACGATACATCTGCCCTGCCTCCCTTGCCATTGTGGCCACCGGCCATGATACGCCTGGCCCCGGGGTCAGGCAAATTCAGCCCCGTTTGGAGCGCTGTTCTCACCCGGTGCTTTATGTTGCTATTTCATTAGCAGGTTCAGGCTGCTACAACACCGCCGTTCCGCAAGTTTCAGCAAGGACAGCATCCCATGCGCACAGCGAGTGTATCGCGCGACACCAAGGAGACCCGTATCTCCCTCGAGATCAATCTCGATGGAACCGGGGCCTATGACGTCCAGACCGGTGTCGGGTTTTTCGATCACATGCTGGAGCAGCTCGCGCGCCATTCCCTGATCGACATGAAGATCCGCGCCGAGGGCGACACCCATATTGATTTCCATCATACGGTGGAAGACACCGGCATTGCGCTGGGTCAGGCGGTCTCAAAGGCGCTGGGCGGGATGGTGGGCATCACCCGCTATGCCGACACCCATCTTGCCATGGACGAGGCATTGACCCGCTGCGCGCTGGATGTGTCCGGCCGCCCGTTTCTGGTCTGGGATGTGGCCTTTGACCGGGACAAGGTCGGCGATTTCGATACGGAACTCTTTGAGGAGTTTTTCCGCGCCTTTGCCATGAATGCGGGCATCACACTTCATATCGCCACGCTTTACGGGTCCAATTGCCACCATATTGCGGAAACCTGTTTCAAGGCGGTGGCCCGCACCTTGCGCAAGGCCATTGAAATCGATCCGCGCCAGGCGGACCGGGTTCCGACCACAAAGGGCCAGTTGGGCGGCTGAAAGGCGATGGACACATGAGCACCTATGTTGTCATGGCTCCGCCTGAGTTTGACACTCTGGCCGGAGATCCGCGCGAAAGCGACCGAATTGTGTTTGTGCCGGACACGTTTTCCGTTCTGGCCTTTCTGTTCTCGTTCATCTGGCTGCTGGTCCACCGCATGTGGGTGGTCTTTCTTGCCTATCTGGCGGTAACCGTCGGGCTGGAGCTGCTGGCGCTGTCGCTGAACCCGGAGGCGAGCGCGGTCACGGCGTTTTTCGTGTCGCTGCTGTTCGGGTTTGAGGCCCAGGCCCTGCGCCGCTGGTCCCTGGAGCGCAAGGGCTGGCGGGTGATCGGAATTGTCGATGGGGCGAACCGGGCGGAAGCCGAATTGCGCTTCCTCAACAAAGAAGCCGGACAGGATGCGCCGGCAGAGCAACAAGAAGACCGGCAGCCCCGCCGGGTCCGTGAGCCGATTGTCCCGCGCGTGGGCTCGGAACGGGTGGTGGGCCTGACCCTTGGTCCGGAGACAAATCAATGACCATCGCGATTATCGATTACGGCTCGGGCAATCTGCGCTCGGCCGAAAAGGCGTTTGAGCGTGCGGCCCGTGCCCACGCGAAGTCTCCCGACGTGATCGTGACCGCAGACCCGGACCGGGTGCGCAAGGCCGACCGGGTCGTGTTGCCCGGAGTGGGCGCCTTTGCTGATTGCAAGCGTGGCCTTTGGGCGGTTGACGGAATGCCGGATGCCCTCAACGAGGTGGTGCGGCAGCAGGGCAAACCCTTTTTCGGCATCTGCGTCGGCATGCAGCTAATGGCCGAACGGGGGCTGGAATTCGAGACTGTCGAGGGGCTTGGCTGGATCAGCGGCGACGTTTCGGCCATGAAACCGGCGGATGCGTCCTTGAAAATTCCCCATATGGGCTGGAACACCATTGATGTCCGGCCGGAAAGCCACGAAGTGTTCAAGGGTCTGAAAACCGGGGCAGACGGCTTGCACGCCTATTTTGTGCATTCCTACCACTTTGCCTGTGCCCGCGAGGACGACCGGCTGGCCACCTTTGACTATGCCGGCACCTTCACGGCCATGGTGGCGAAAGACAACATGATCGGCACCCAGTTTCACCCGGAAAAGTCCCAGCGGCTGGGCCTGGAACTGATCGCGAATTTTCTAAACTGGGCGCCTTAATACCAAACCGTGGAGAGACGTTTATGAGCAAGGGCTACTGGATTGCGCGGGTGGATGTGCATGATGCGGACAGTTATCCGCAATATGTGTCGACGGCCAAACCGGCTTTCGAGCGGTTTGGCGCCAGGTTCCTGGTGCGCGGCGGCAAGACCAATGCCATTGAAGGCCCGGGCCGGGCCCGCAATGTGGTGATTGAATTTCCAAGCTTCCAGGCTGCGGTCGATTGCTATAACTCCCCCGAATATCAGGACGCGGTAAAAATCCGCCAGAAAGTTGCCGATGGCGAAATCGTCATCGTGGAAGGAATGGACTAAACATGATCCTGTTTCCCGCCATCGATCTGAAGGATGGCCAATGTGTGCGCCTGAAACTGGGCGACATGGACCAGGCGACCGTTTTTAATGATGATCCCGGCGCCCAGGCCAAAGCCTTTGAAACCCAAGGCTTTGAATGGCTGCATGTGGTCGATCTGAACGGTGCTTTTGCCGGGGAAAGCGTCAATGGCGCGGCTGTGGATGCCATTCTGGCATCGACCGGCAACCCGGTTCAGCTCGGCGGCGGGATCCGGACCCTGGAGCATATCGAGACCTGGCTGTCAAAGGGCATCACCCGTGTGATCCTCGGCACAGTGGCCGTGCGCGATCCGCAGCTGGTCAAAGACGCCTGCAAAAAATTTCCGGGCAGGATCGCGGTCGGGATCGATGCACGGGGCGGCAAGGTCGCCGTGGAAGGCTGGGCGGAAACCTCCGAGCTGACAGCCGTCGATCTTGCGAAACAATTCGAGGACGCTGGCGTTTCGGCGATCATCTATACGGATATCGACCGGGACGGGGTCCTGAAGGGCCTCAACATCCCGTCGACGCTGGAGCTGGCCCAAGCAGTCTCGATTCCGGTGATCGCCTCCGGCGGCCTGGCTTCGATTGACGATATTCACCGCCTGCTGGAACCGGACTGCGCCATTCTGGAAGGCGCGATTTCGGGCCGGGCGCTCTATGACGGGCGCCTCGATCCGAAGGAAGCGATGGATCTTATTCTGGCGTCCCGGAGCGCTGCGTCATGACCCTGAAAGCCCGTGTCATTCCCTGCCTCGACGTGAAAGACGGCCGTGTCGTCAAGGGCGTCAATTTTGTGGATCTGGTGGATGCCGGTGATCCGGTGGAAGCGGCCAAGGCCTATGATGCTGCCGGGGCTGACGAGCTCTGCTTTCTGGACATTACCGCCAGCCATGAGGGCCGCGACACGATCTATGATGTTGTCCGGCGCACGGCGGAGGCCTGCTTCATGCCGGTCACTGTGGGCGGCGGGGTTCGCACGGTGGAGGATATCCGCAAGTTGCTGATTGCCGGGGCGGACAAGGTGTCCATCAACACGGCAGCGGTGAAAAATCCGGATTTTGTGCGCGAGGCAGCGGAAAAATTCGGCGCCCAGTGCATCGTGGTGTCCATTGATGCCAAACAGGTCAACGCTCCGGGCACACCGGAAAAATTCGAGATCTTCACCCATGGGGGCCGCAATCCGACCGGGATTGATGCCATTGGGTTTGCCATGAAGGTGGTCGAGCTGGGCGCGGGTGAATTGCTGGTCACTTCCATGGATCGGGACGGCACCAAGGCGGGCTACAATATCGCACTCACCCGGGCAATTGCCGATGCGGTACGCGTGCCGGTGATCGCGTCCGGCGGGGTCGGCACGCTTGACCACATGGTCGAGGGCGTGCGCGACGGCCATGCAACAGCTGTTTTGGCCGCCTCGATTTTCCACTTTGGGGAATACACCATCCAGGATGCCAAGACACATATGGCCGGCGCGGGTATTCCCATGCGTCTTGATGCCTGACGCCTGCCGGAAGGACATAGCCAAATGACCAAGTTCACTCTGGATGATCTGGATGCCATTATCGCACTCAGAGCGCAAAGCAGCGACGAAAAGTCCTATACGCGCAAACTGGTGGGCCAGGGTGTTGCCAAATGCGCCCAGAAACTGGGGGAAGAGGCGGTCGAGGCGGCGATCGCCGCCGTTCAGAACGACCGGCAAGACCTGACGGCGGAAGCCGCTGATGTCCTTTATCATTTGTTGGTTGTTCTGAAGGTATGCAATGTACCTCTGGAAGATGTCATGGCCGAACTCGGGCGGCGTACGGGACAGACCGGACTTGAGGAAAAGGCGTCCCGGCCTCAGGAGTAGCAATCGGGCGCTGGACGGGAAGAAACTCTGCGGAACACGCAAGACGATGGATCAGAAAGTCGCAACGGCCCTGGACATGGATTTGTCCCCTTACCGGGTGTTCACCGAGCGCCAGTGGTCCCGTTTGCGTGCCGACACGCCCATGACCTTGCGCGAGCACGAGGTTGAGCAGCTTCAGGGCCTGAATGCGCCGGTCTCCATGGAGCAGGTGGAAACCATCTATCTGCCCCTGTCCCGCCTGCTGGCGTTCTATGCGGAAGCCACGATCAGCATTTACCGGGCCACCCAGACCTTTCTCGGCCATCGGGACGGCAAGACCCCCTTTATCATTGGGGTTGCCGGATCCGTCTCCGTCGGCAAATCCACCACCTCCCGCGTGTTGCGCGAACTTCTGGCCCGATGGCCCGCCAGCCCGAAGGTGGATCTGATTACGACCGACGGGTTTCTCTACCCGAACGCGGTTCTGGAAGCCGAAGGCCTGATGTCGAAAAAGGGCTTTCCGGAAAGCTTTGACCGGCCCCGTCTGCTCACGTTCCTGTCGGATATCAAGGCAGGCAAGCGCCATGTGCGCGCGCCGGTCTATTCGCACTTCTATTACGACGTCATGCCCGGTCACACGGTTGCAGTTGACCGGCCGGATATCCTGATTGTCGAAGGCTTGAACGTGCTGCAGGCTCGCGAGCTGCCCAAGGATGGGCGCGCGGTGCCGTTTGTCTCCGATTTCTTTGACTTTTCTGTCTATATCGATGCGGATGAAGACCTGTTGCACCATTGGTATGTGGACCGGTTCATGCGTCTTCGAGAAACCGCCTTCCGGGATCCAGGGTCTTACTTTCACAAATATTCCCGGATCTCGGATGAGGAAGCAGTGGCAACCGCCACCCGGATCTGGTCGGAGATCAATCTGATCAATCTGCGTGAAAACATTCTGCCCACCCGGCCGCGCGCAGATCTTATTCTCACGAAGAATGCCAGCCACCGGATTTCCAAGGTGGCTCTGCGCCGGGTCTGACGGTTCAAAAAAGACTTGAATTGCAGTGCGGGACCTCAGCCATTCCCATTGAGGGTTTTGCAAACCATTCGGCTTGCCGCCTCTTTGGCGAGGAAAAGAGGCCAGTCTCCTTTTGGGAAACCGGCCCCTGGTTTGTTTGCTTTATGCGGCGGAGCGCTTGCGCACCTCTTCCAGGAAATGCGCCACCTGGCCACGCAGCTGGGAGGCGTTGGCCCGCAGCTCCTGGGCCGAAGCATCAACCTTTTCCGCCGTGTCGCGGGTGTTTTCCGCAGCTTCCGCAACACTTTCAATATTGGTGGTCACATCAACCGTGCTGCGCGACGCTTCTGTTGCGTTGGAAGCGATCTCCTGGGTTGCAACACCCTGTTCATCGACAGAGGCCGTGATCGACGAGGCGATCTCGTTCATGTTGTTGATGATCTCGGTGACTGAAGAAATCGCGCTGGCCGCATGGCTGGTTTCTTCCTGGATCGCGCTGATCTGGCTGGAGATCTCTTCCGTTGCCTTGGAGGTCTGGGTTGCCAGTTCCTTCACCTCGGCCGCGACAACGGCAAAGCCCCCTTGCCGGCTTCCCCTGCCCGTGCCGCCTCGATGGTCGCGTTGAGGGCAAGAAGATTGGTCTGTTCGGCAATCGCCTGAATGAGCGTGACCACTTCCCCGATCCGGCTGGCGGCTTCCGACAGGCCGTTCATGCGCTGATTGGTGGCTCCAGCTTCTTCAGAGGCTTTGGCCGCGATCTCGCTGGAGGTCTGCACTTGACGGCGGATCTCATTGACAGAGGCAGACAGCTCTTCAGCTGCTGCGGCCACCGTTTCCACATTGTGAGCCGCTTGAGAGGAGGCATGGGACACCAGCCCGCTCTGTTCATTGGTGCGTGCCGCAACGCCGGTCATGTCCGAGGAGGCCGACTGGAGGTGCTGGACGGAGCTGTCGATAATGTTGAGCATCTCCATGATTTGCCGGTCGAAATCGCCGCTCAGGGTCTGGATCTCGGCGCCTTTTCGGGCGGCATCTTCCTGGGTTGCGGTTTGCTGCTCTTCCAGGCTGCGCCGTTCGGATTCGTTCTTGACGAAAACCTCCATGGCGGCGGCCATCTGGCCGATCTCATCGCCCCGGTCTGACCCTTCAATGGTAATGTCCGTGTTGCCGTTCGCCAGCGTGCTCATGTTCTCGGTAAGGGCTCTGAGGGGGCGCACGGTCTGGCGCAGGGCAACAATGGCAATGGCGATGGCAACCAGCGCTCCGGCAACCGCCAGCGCAATGATCTTGGCTGCGGTGCTCCAATAGGCCGCATCCAGATCATCCACATAAACGCCTGTGCCAACCATCCAGTTCCAGGGGGCGAACCCGGCGCCCCAGCCATATTTGGAAATGGCAATATCGCTGTTGGCGCGGGGCCAGAAATAAAGCACCGGGCCGCCGCCGGTCTGTGCCTTGTTGATCAGCTCCCGGACCATTTCCTTGCCGGTCTTGTCCTTCAGGCCGATCATGTTGGTGCCGTTCAGCGCCGTTTTCGGGTGAACCAGATTGATGCCGCTGAACTCATAGGCAAAGACATAGTTATTGCCTTCAAAGCGGATTGCGCCGATGGCGTCCTTGGCCCGTGCCTGGGCCTCTTCCCGGGTCATCTCACCCATCTGCTCCTTCTTGTAGAAATGGGCGGCAATGGCGACAGCGCTGTTTGAGATGTTCTCAATTTTGGTGATCCGCTCTGCGAACATGGCGGCGTAAAGATTGTTCAGGCTGAGGGCACAGATGGCGACCGTGAACACGAGGATCGTTGCGATGGGTAAGGTGATTTTCCAAGTTATTGGCCAGCGTGAAAAAGACATGGCTAAGTGATTCCCCCAAGGGTTGCAGTCGGGGGATATAACGCTGTAATTATTGACCAAATTCTTAAAGATCTCTAGGAAATCAACACAATTCAATCTTATGCAAAAGAATAAAAACTACCCTTGGAAAAAATACCTAAAGTATTTTTTGTAATCATCTAAATTTAATCGGATTATCGCCTTGCGCAAAACACATCCCTGAGACCGGGCCGCGACCAGGTCGCATTCTGGATCTGGCCCTTCAGGACGTGGCCCTGCGCCTCATAGTGGAAGGTATTCGGGCTGCCGAGACGTTGCAGGGTTACAGTGCCATAGCCCATCTCCGCAACCGTTGCGCTCTGCCCGTCCGGCGAAAAGACCACATTGAGGTCAATTCCTGCAGTGCACAGGTAGTCGGCCACACTGGCCTGGGCGTTCCGTTGCTGGACGGCGGGTTGCCCGCCGCCGCCAACGCTGCCTGGAGGCACCGGCCCGCCCTGGCCGCCCTGGTTGAACTGGTCTCCGCCCTGAAAACTGCCCTGGTTGTTGCCCGGAAAGACACCATTTTGCGCACCGCCCGGGAACCCGCCCTGCGGGGCGAACCCGCCTGCGCCGCCGCCTGTAATGACCACTTCCCGGTAAGGTGACTGGGTCACATAGATCCCCCGGCACTGCCCATTTGCGCCGCGCACGGTCCAGGCATGGGAGACATACGTCTGCTGTTCCAGGATCTGGCCGGGTTCCAGACGGGCATAGGGGCGTTCCCCGCCGCGGTAGTCCACCCAGTGAACTTCGATCGGCTCCTGGCTGGAATTGCGGAACACGATCTGTCCCGGTTGCACGGCCTCAATGGAACGGACGCGGCCGAGTTCGGCGCAGGACAGATCCGAGCCGGGGTCCTCACCGGTGCCGCCAAGGCCCTCTTCGCCGACAATTTGCTGCGGCAGGGCGCAGGTGGCCACAAACAGGCGCACCGGGTTGGCGCTGCCCTTCAGCGAAACCGAATAAGGCGGTAGGCCCTCCACCGAAATGGACAATTCGGATTCCCGGATCATGGCTTCCCAAAGGGGATCCGTCATCTCCACATTGACTTCCGGCAGCGAGACGCCCGCTTCATTGGCGCTGGACGAGCCGAAGGCGTTGAACGTGGCCGCATAGGTTCCTGCGGTGATCTGAACCGTCTGGGGCATGCCCTCTTGCAGCGCGGCCGGGGCCTGCTGGAACAGGATGCGGGCAAAGCCGGACTGCGTGGTGCAGTCGGCACGGAAGTCCCGGTCATCTGTCTGCGGCACGGCATGCTGGATCAGGGAGAGCGAGCCTGCCTGGTTGCCCGGATCGGTCACCCAGCTGCGGCTGTCGGACGGGGCAACAAGACGTGCCTGGCCAGTGCCCGGTCCGGACGCAGAACCGGTCACGGCCGTGTTCGGGCCCGGGGTTGAAATCGGTGTGTTGACCTGTTCAAGCGGTTTCAGGGAGCCGGGATCTTCAGGCGGCTTCACCTCAACGACAGACGGTGACGTCTTGGTGGCTTCTTTCGCCGTCTCTGTCGGCTCGGACGCCGGTTTGGGCAGTTCGGCCGGCCGTGTCTGTGCAGGTGCCGAGCTTGAGGGCCCGGCGGCAACACCGGCTTCCGTGCCCACAACCCGGGCGGCTGCGCCTGGCTTGCCGTCGCTGGACACGTCCACCACCAGGGTACCGCCACTGCACAGATTGGCGTCCCGGTGCAGAACCCGGCTGTTTTCCAGGGTCACTTCCAGTTTCACATCACAGGGCGGCAGCGTGTTGTCGCTGCCCATCGTGTCGATGACCACCCCCTTGTCGTCCCGGCTGATGATGGCCCGGTATTTTTTGTCGACGGTGATGGAACGGATGCCCGGTTCCGGCGGATCCACATTGATGCGCAAGGTTTCCGGGACGGATTGGGCGTGGGCGCCCAGCGACAGAACAGCCAGACCGCAGGCCGCAAACAGGCCGGATTTGAGGAACAGCGCAGTTTCATTGCGGGCAGCCAGAAGCCGCATGAGCAATCTCCGTCGGAGCGCCGGCCTCAACAAGCTGCGCACCGCCTGCCATCTCGACAGGTCCGGGCGCGGCGTTCAGGGCCGGGCAAGACCAGTTTTTCGTGTGAGTTGGGCTTGGGCCCCGGCTGGTGCTTCCGTTCCGCCGGTGCCAGGCCGAATCGCCTCACACGCGTGAATTCCCGATAGGACCTAATTAGGCAAAATGGCGTTGGAAGGGCAAGCCTCCATGCGGCCCGCCCGCGGGAAAGCGGGCTGAAACCGTCAGCGTGGTGCCCGTTTTGCTAGGATACGCTGCAAGGTGCGCCGGTGCATGTTGAGGCGGCGTGCCGTTTCGGAGACATTACGGTCGCACAGCTCATAGACTCGCTGGATGTGTTCCCAGCGCACCCGGTCCGCCGACATGGGGTTTTCCGGCGGCTGGGCCTTGTCTTCCGGCTTGCGCGCCAGGGCGGCGACAATGTCGTCCGGGTCGGCCGGTTTCGCGAGGTAGTCAATGGCCCCGAGCTTTACCGCCGTGACTGCCGTGGCAATGTTGCCATAACCTGTCAGCACGATGGCGCGCGCATCCGGGCGCTTGGCGTGGATTTTCTCGATGACATCCAGCCCGTTGCCGTCTTCCAGCCGCATATCGACAATTGCATAAGCCGGAGCGTTCTGGGCGATCTTCACCGTGGCATCCTGGACACCATCGGCTGTTTCAGCGGCAAAGCCGCGTTTTTCCATGGCGCGTGCAAGCCGTTGCTGAAACGGCTTGTCATCATCGACGATGAGGAGACTTGTGTCTCCGGAGCCGGTTGAAGGGATCATGTGGTCCGTCATGGCGTCTTACCGTCTGGTCTTCCATTCTTTCGTCAGGCGCCCGATCCATCAGAAGCATCACCCGCCTGTACAGTCAATTTCAGCCGTTATGGGGCGAAAACGATGTTTCGTCCACTCCATTGCTGCTCTCAAAGATTACGCGTGGCCAGCTGATGCGGATCTGCGCACTGTTTTTGGGCGGTGGCTGATTGTCCAGAACCAGCTTGGCCCCGGTGCGCTCCAGCAGGGTCTTGGCAATGAAGATGCCCAGCCCGAGCCCTCCGCCTGTGCCGCCCGAACCACCATGTGCGGATCTGCTGCCGCGCACGGAGACATAGGGGTCTCCGATCCGGCCCAGAATATCGATTGAAAAGCCGGGCCCGTCATCCAGAATGACGATCGACAGGGTGGTCTCGTCCCAGGTGGCGGTCACATCCACCCGTGATCTTGCGAAATCGACCGCATTCTCCACCAGATTGCCGAGCCCGTAGCGGATGGCGGCATTGCGGGTGCCGACCGGTTCTGCGCCCTCCCCGGTCCAGGTGGCATGAATGGCAACGCCGGTGCCCCGGTGCGGGTCGATCACATCCTCGAGCAGTTGTGACACCGGCATCCGCTGGTAGGTCCGGTCCTCTTCGCTGGACAGGCTGGTGAGCTGTTTCAGAATCTCCCGGCACCGTTCCGCCTGGGAGCGGATCAGGGCGACGTCTTCGCCCCTGGCGTCTCCGGTTTCGAACTCGCCGTCCAGCTCCTTCGCGGCGAGATAGATGGTGGCCAGCGGCGTGCCAAGCTCATGCGCGGCAGCGGTGGCCAGCCCGTCCAGGGCATTGAGATGCTGTTCCCGGGCCAGAACCAGTTCGGTGGCCGCCAGGGCATCGGCCAGCTGGCGGGCTTCTTCGGCCACCCGGAACGCATAGACCGCCATGAAACCGAGTGTCAGCACCAGGGCGATCCAGATCCCGGCGGAATATACCACCGGCAGGGCGAAATTCTCCGTATCTGGCCAGGGCAACGGAAAGTGGAAGACCGCCAGAAAACTGGCGCTGGCCGTGGCCAGAACCCCCAGCATGACCGTATAGCGCGCCGACAGGCCTGTGGCGGAGACCATGACCGGGGCCATCAGGAGAAAGGCGAACGGATTGCCGAGGCCGCCGGTCAAAAACAGGAGCACGCTCATCTGGATAATGTCATAGGCCAGCTGCAGCGCGGCGGCCCGTTCCGACAGGCGCATGGCGGAGGGCCAGCGGATCTTCAAAAAGATGTTGAGCCAGGCGGACAGGGCGACCATGGCAAAGGCGGGGCCGGCGGGTAGGCCATAGCCCAGGCCGACATGCACCAGAAGAAGGGCTGCTGTTTGACCGCCCACCGCAAGCCAGCGCAGCCTGACCAGGGTGTCGAGCTTCAGCCGCCTGTGCGGCAGCGTGATCATCGACGCAGGTTGATCCGTCATGACCTTCTTTTGAAATGGAATCGGCTTGCTGGCAAGGTCATGGCCCTTGTGCCCGCCGTTGGTAGATGTTAGCCAGCCGCTAACACGGCTGTCCGGATCACGCGGGCCGGCGGCCAGCCGGAGGGATTTCAGTACTCTTCATTTCAGATCAGCACCGCGAAACGGAATGAAATACGATGACCGACACAAATGACGGCGGCGCACAGCCGCAGACGGAAGGTGCTGCTGCACCGGGCATGCATATCCTGGGTCAGTACATCAAGGATCTGTCGTTTGAAAACCCGAACGCGCCGCGCTCCCTCCAGCAGGGCGAAGTTCAGCCGAAGCTTGACATCAATGTGAATGTCGGCGCCCAGCAGATGGGTGAGGACCAGTTCGAGGTTGTTCTGACCCTGACGGCCAAGGCTGCCCGTCCCGACATGGTCATGTTCAATGTCGAGCTGGTCTATGCCGGTCTCTTCAAGATCACCGGTGTGCCGCAGGAGCACATGCATCCGTTTGTGATGATCGAATGCCCGCGCATGATCTTCCCCTTCGCCCGCAACATTCTGGCCGAAGCAACCCGCAATGGCAGCTTCCCGCCGCTGATGCTCGATCCGATCGACTTTGCCCAGCTCTACCGCCAGAACATGGCCCAGCAGGCTGGCGACCAGAAGCCGAACTGACGCGCACCGGGCGCATTCAGCTTCAAGGTTCAGCCTTTAGGTAGGCGCTCAAACCCCGTGCCGGTCTCCGGCGCGGGGTTTTGCATTGAAGACCAATTTCAACGGACAGGGACCCTCTGTGCGTCATTCTAGACAGTGACATGTGAGAATGTTCCGTGGCCATCCCCAGTCAATCCGATGAAACGGGATTGGCTCTATTGGGCTTCAAATTCTGGATCGACGGGAACCTGAAGCGCGGTCACCAGGGCGTTGGTCATGGAGGCGAGACCGATGATCTGCACCAGTTCGCCATGTTCCTCATCGCTCATGCCTTTCGCCCTGGCGGATGCGGTATGGGAATGCACACAGTAGCTGCAGCCATTGGCAGCCGACACGGCGATATAGATCATCTCGCGGGTTTTCGGGTCGAGCGCGCCGGGCGTGGCCATCACCGCCTTCACCTGTTCCCAGGTGCGTTTCAGGCCGGCAGGGTCATTGGCGAGCGCCCGCCAGACATTGTTGATGAAATCGGAGCCGCGGGTGTGCCGGATATCGTCAAAGACCGCTTTGACGTCCGGCAGGTCTTCTGCCTCCTGATCTGAAATCAGCCGCACCGTAGCCATGGCTATCCTCCTCGTGAGCTTGGTGGTGGGCTCAGGCCTCTTCCAGAAGCGCCGCCCAGCTTTTTGGCGCCTCCCCGTTCAGCGGGTTTTTGGGGGAGCGTTTGTAGCGGATTGTTTCCATCCGGAAGCTGCGTGCGTCGAACATCACCATGCGCCCGGTGAGCCCCTCGCCGGTTCCGGTGATCTCCTTGATCACCTCCATGGCTTGCATGGCGCCGAGGATCCCGGTCAAGGCCCCCAGAACTCCGGCCTCCGCGCAGCTTGGCAGCAGCCCGGCACGGGGTTTTTTCGGAAACAGGCACCGGTAGGTGGGGTTGGGGGCACCATCGGCACCGGTTTCAAAGGGCCTCAAGGTGGTGATGGAGCCGTCGAACTGGCCGACCGCCGCTGTCACCAGCGGCTTCTTGGCAAAGAAGCAGGCGTCAGAAACCAGATAGCGGGTGTCGAAATTGTCGGAGCCGTCCACAACCAGATCATAGCCGGACACAAGGGCGAGCGCATTGTGCCCGGCTATGCGGGTTGGATAGGGCGTGACCTGCACATTTGGGTTCAGCCGGGCAATGGCCTCTGCCGCACTGGCAACTTTCGGCTCGCCAAGCTGGTCGGTATCGTGAATGACTTGCCTCTGCAGATTGGACAGCGACACCGTGTCGTCATCAACAATGCCGAGGGTGCCAACTCCGGCGGCCGCCAGATATTGCAGGACCGGTGCCCCAAGGCCGCCAGCGCCAATCACCAGCACCTTGGCCGCTTTCAGTTTCTGCTGCCCGGCCCCGCCAATCTCATGCATGACGATGTGGCGGGCGTAGCGTTCAAGTTCTGCGGAGGAAAGCATCTGGGGTCCTGCGAAACGGAAGGGGGTTATTTCAAGATGCGGCTGACAAGGCGGGCCGTGTAGTCGACCATGGGAATGACCCGCGCATAATTCAGGCGCGTGGGGCCGATCACGCCGAGCACGCCGACAATGCGCTGGTTGCTGTCCCTGTAGGGCGAGACGACAAGGGACGAGCCGGACAGGGAAAAGAGATTGTTCTCCGAGCCGATGAAGATCCGCACCCCGTCGCCCTTTTCCGCAAGGCCGAGAAGCTGGATCAGATCCTTCTTGTTTTCCAGATCGTCAAAAAGAAGCCGGATGCGCTCCAGATCCTCTGCTGCGTCCAGGTCGGTCAGCAGGTTGGACCGGCCCCGCACGATCAGGGTGCCCGGGTCGGTGGCCGTGTCGCCGCTCCACACGGCCAGACCCGCATCAATTACCTTCTGGCTGAGCTGGTCGAGTTCGGCCTGGTCCGCATCGCGCACCCGCTCCAGCTCTGTACGGATGTCTGAAAGCGTCCGGCCCTGGATCTGGGCGTTGAGATAGTTGCTGGCTTCTACCAGGGCGGAAGACGGCAGGTTGGCCGGAAGGTCGACAACCCGGTTTTCCACGGACCCGTCTTCGCTCACCAGAATGACCAGCGCCTTTTGCGGTTCAATGCGCACGAATTCGACATGTTTCAGCCGGGTATCGGATTTGTGGGTCAGCACGACCCCCGCGCCCATGGACAGCCCCGAGAGCATCTGGCTGGCCTCTGTCAGCACCTGTTCGCTTGAGGTGGCTTCCTGGGAGGCGCGCACCTGAACGTCGATCTGGCGGCGTTCGTCTTCGGTCAGGTCGCCCACTTCCAGCAGGGCGTCGACAAAAAACCGCAGCCCGACCTCCGTCGGCAGCCGGCCTGCGCTGGTATGGGGCGAGTGCAGCAGGCCAAGATGTTCCAGATCGGACATCACATTGCGCACGGAAGCCGGCGACAGGGACATGGACAGGGAACGCGAGACATTGCGGGAGCCGACCGGCTCGCCGGTCTCCAGATAGCTTTCCACGATGGAGCGGAAAATCTCGCGGGATCTCTTGTCGAGGTCGCTGAGGCTCAAAGGGCGTTCTCCGTATGACTGACCATGTTTTGCACCGGGTTTTGGCGCTGATACCCAAGATATAGGCGCAAAATGGGTCCGGCGTGAAGCAGGCCCTTTACCTTGCACGAAAATGAGGTCTACAAGGCGCACGGGATTTGAAGGAAACAGCGGTGTTGCACTGGACTGTTCCGTTTCATGGCGAAAGTCGAAAGGAAGTTTCATGCGTCCGTCTAAACGCGCAGCTGACGAGCTCAGGGCTGTGACCCTTGAGCGGGGAGTGTCCAAACATGCGGAAGGATCGTGCCTGGTCAAGTTCGGCGACACCCATGTCCTGTGCACCGCCAGCCTGGAAGAGCGGGTGCCGCCCTGGCTCCGCGGTCAGAACCGTGGTTGGGTGACGGCGGAATACGGCATGCTGCCGCGGGCAACCGGCGAGCGCATGCGCCGTGAGGCCAGCGCAGGCAAACAGTCCGGCCGGACCCAGGAAATCCAGCGTCTGATCGGCCGGTCCCTGAGGGCGGTTGTTGATCTGCAAGCGCTGGGCGAAGTGCAGATCTCCGTAGACTGCGATGTGATCCAGGCCGATGGTGGCACCCGGACGGCCGCCATTACCGGCGCCTGGGTGGCCTTGCGCGACTGCGTGGAATGGATGCGTTCCCGGGACATGGTGTCTGGTACGGTTCTCAAAGACCATATTGCCGCCATTTCCTGCGGCATTCATGAGGGCAGCCCAGTGCTGGATCTGGACTATGCGGAAGACAGCACGGCGGAAACGGACGCTAATTTCGTGATGACCGGATCGGGCGGCATTGTCGAAATTCAGGGCACGGCAGAGGGCGCGCCCTTCTCCGAGGACGAATTCAACCAGCTTCTGGGACTGGCCAAGGCAGGGATCACCCGTCTGGTCGATCTTCAGAAAATGGCCATTCTCTAAATCAGTGTGCCGGTCTCCCGCTGGGGAGGCCCGCCAAGAGGGGTCTGGCTTGACCAGGTTGAGCCGGTCCGGGAACATAGCATCATGAGCCACCGCAAACTCATCCCCGGCAAACTCGTTGTTGCCAGCCACAACAAGGGCAAGATTCGGGAAATCAATGAACTCCTGGGGCCATACGGGTTCGAGGTGGTCTCTGCCGGGGATCTGGACCTGCCGGAACCGGTTGAGGACGGGCTTACATTTGAGGACAATGCTGCGATCAAGGCTGAGGCGGCAGCAGAGGCGTCCGGCCTCCCTTCGCTCGCCGATGACAGCGGGTTCTGCGTTGAAGCGCTGAAGGGAGATCCGGGCATTTATTCCGCGCGTTGGGCGGGGCCGGACAAGGATTTTGCCATGGCCATGCGCACCATTGAGGAAAAGCTGCAGACGCTTGAAGGCGGCGCACCCGGCAACCGCAGGGGCTCCTTTGTAGCAGTGCTGTGCCTTGCCTGGCCCGATGGCCACAAGGAGTTTTTCCGGGGCGAGGTTGCAGGCGACCTTGTGTGGCCGCCGCGTGGCAGCCAGGGCTTTGGATATGATCCCATGTTCAGACCGGACGGGCATACGCGCACCTTTGGCGAAATGACGTCAGAGGAAAAACATGGCCTGGAAGCCGGAGCAGAGCCGCTGTCCCACCGCGCCCGTGCATTCACGGCCTTTGCTCGAGGCTGCCTGGAGGGGGCGACACGGTGACCGGTCAAGAGGCGGCAGAAGGCGGTTTCGGCGTTTATATCCACTGGCCGTTCTGCGCGGCCAAATGCCCGTATTGCGACTTCAATTCCCATGTCCGCCACCAGCCGGTCGACCAGGAGCGGTTCGCGGACGCTCTTGTCCGGGAAATGACCTATCTTGCCGGGCTGACGGGCCCAAAAACCGTCCAGTCCGTGTTTCTGGGTGGTGGGACCCCGTCGCTCATGGACCCGGCGACAGTGGAACGGGTGCTGGTGGCGGTCTCCGATTGCTGGAGCATGGACGAGAAGATCGAGATCACGCTGGAAGCCAATCCGACCTCTGTCGAGGCGACCCGCTTCAAGGGGTACCGGGCGGCCGGCGTGAACCGGGTTTCCCTCGGGGTGCAGTCCCTCCATGATCAGGATCTGAAGCTTCTGGGCCGCCTGCATGATGCAGCCACCGCGCGTGCGGCCATTGAAACCGCCCGGGCCACCTTCCCGCGCCTGTCCTTTGATCTGATCTATGCCCGGCCCGACCAGACTCTTGGCGCGTGGGAGGCGGAGCTGAAAGACGCAATTTCGCTCGCGGCCGATCACCTGTCCCTCTACCAGTTGACCATTGAGCCGGGAACGCCCTTCTTCGCGCTGCATCAGGCGGGCAAGCTGAAGACCCCGGAACCGGAACTGGGGGCCGATTTTTACGGGCTGACCCAGGATATTGCGGCAGAGGCGGGCTTGCCTGCCTATGAAGTGTCGAACCATGCCCGGCCCGGCGCCGAATGCAGGCACAATCTGGTCTATTGGCGCTATGGCGACTATGCCGGTGTGGGCCCGGGAGCCCATGGACGCCTGACGGTGGGGGCGAACCGGCTGGCAACATCCACGGAATCCCACCCGGAAACCTGGCTGGAAACGGTCGAAAACCATGGCCATGGGCTGGTGGAACAGGCGGGCCTGAATGAAGAGGAGCAGGGGGATGAATACCTGCTCATGGGCCTGCGCTTGACCGAAGGCATTGATCTGAAGCGCTATGAAGCGTTTGCGCACAGAGCCATTGATCCAATGCGATTGAAAGCGCTTCTGGAACACGGCATGGTGGAAGAAATCGGGGAAAACCGGGTCCGGGCGACGCCGGACGGATTTTTTGTGCTCGACGCGGTGGTCGCCGATCTGGCAGCCTGACCGTCGCGATTTGCCCATACGGCACATAAATCTACCAAGTTGATTTAAATACCCAATCTGCCTTTTGCGCTGCAAAGCGTTTCGGTGCCGAAGCAAGTTTGCCAATAGCACAGACCATTTACAGGTCTTGCAGCGTAGCAAATAGCAGTATTGCCGCAGGCTGCCTGCCTAGCTATTGTGCTGCAATGCAATAGATGGTGCCATAACAAGCGGGCCGCGACAAAAGATGTTCAATTTCATCAATGAGGCGCGCGGCTTCGCAAACAAAGGAGACGCGCCTTTGCCATTTTATCATCTGTACGAGCTGAACCATGCTGCCATGGCACCGCTGCGCGCGGTCGCCGACATGACCCGGCTCTGCTTTCAAAATCCGCTCAATCCCTGGACCCATACCAGCTATGGCCGCCAGGTGGCGGCTGGCTGCGAGGTGCTGGAACGCACGACCCGGCGCTACGGAAAACCCGAATTTGGCCTGCGCGAAACCACGGTGGGCGGTGTGCGGGTGCCCGTGCGCGAAGACATTGTCTGGAGCCGGCCCTTTTGCGATCTGATCCGTTTTGAGCGGGGCACCGCAACCCACCGCAACGATCCCAAGGTGTTGATTGTCGCGCCGATGTCCGGCCACTACGCGACCTTGCTGCGCGGAACGGTGGAAGCGCTGCTGCCCAACGCGGATGTCTACATCACCGACTGGATCGATGCGCGCATGGTACCGGTCCAGGACGGCAAGTTCGATCTGGACGACTATATCGACTACATCATTTCCATGCTTCATTTCCTGGGGCCGGATTCCCATGTGCTCGGCGTGTGCCAGCCGTCGGTTCCGGTTCTTGCGGCAACGGCGGTGATGGAAGCCCGGGAAGACCCTTATGTTCCGGCGACCATGACGCTGATGGGCGGTCCGATCGATACGCGCGTTGCTCCGACAGCGGTGAATGATCTGGCAGTTTCCAAGGGGATCGACTGGTTCAAGAACAACGTCATCATGAAAGTGCCGTTCCCGCATCCGGGGTTCATGCGCGATGTCTATCCGGGCTTTCTGCAGCTGTCCGGTTTCATGAGCATGAATCTGGACCGCCATGTCACGGCGCACCGGGATTTCTTCCAGCATCTGGTCGCCGGAGACGGAGACAGTGCGGAAAAACACCGGGATTTTTATGATGAATATCTGGCCGTCATGGACCTGACGGCCGAATTCTACCTGCAGACTGTTGAATCCGTATTCATCGATCATTCCCTGCCCAAGGGCAAGATGGAGCATAACGGCACGCCGATCGATTGCACTCAGATCAAACGCACGGCGCTGCTGACGGTGGAAGGCGAGAAGGACGATATCACCGGCCGGGGCCAGACACGGGCGGCCCATGACCTGTGCACCAGCCTGCCGGACGACATGAAGGCGCATTACGAGCAGCCCAATGTGGGCCATTATGGCGTTTTCAACGGCTCCCGCTGGCGGTCAGAAATTGCTCCGCGTGTGATGGACTTCATCCGCAGTCACCGGCCGGGTGTCTCCCGGCGCCCTGCTGCAGCAAAGAAAACCTCTACCCAGGCAAAAGTGGTCGCAGCCGTCAAATCCGCCGCTAAAGCGGTGACGAAACCGGCCGCCAAATCCAAAACCGCAGCCAAGCCGGTGGCCAAGACCGGAACGGCCTCTGCCAGGAAACCTGCCAGCAAACCCGGGCCGCTGGCGGACATTCTGCTGGCCAAGCCCGATGGGGCGGCGGACGACCTGAAAGCGATCAGCGGCGTCGGGCCGAAGCTGGAAACGGCTTTGAATGAGGCCGGTATTTTCCATTACTGGCAGATTGCCGGGCTCACCGGCGACCAAATCGAGGCGCTGGACAGCAAACTCGACTTCCGGGGCCGCATTGCGCGGGACAACTGGATCGAGCAGGCCCGCGAACTCTCGGAAGCTGTCAGTTGACAAGAGATGGATCGGGCACCGGGGCCGGGGCGATGCCGGACGGTGCCCGCAACCGGGTTGTTGCACGGTCAAAAGCTGGTTTGACCCTGTCCCGCGCAGGAAAATGAATTTTTCTTCATTTTCTTTTCGTTGAATTCCTGCGCCGGTTCTACTTTCCGAAGCGGCGGATTCCGTAAACAAAGCCAAAGAGTTGTCATTCCTTTAGACAATGCGCTTTCTGGGGCGCGTGTCTAGTCTACCGATGTGACACGCACCACAAATCCTTGAAGCGGCGGCGGGCAATGCCCACCTTTTTGGGGTGGATGTCTTTAATGGATAGGACGATGACGACGACCAAAAGTTGCATGATCAAACCTGCCTGGACGCCTGCGACCATCGGCCTGATGGTGCTGGGGTTCGTGGTGTTCTGGCCGCTTGGCCTCGCCATGCTCGCCTATATCTTGTGGGGTGACCGGTTCGAGGCCATGGCCCGCGATGCAAGAGATCACTGGCGGGGCAGCCCGCTGAAGGGAGCTTTCGACCAGATGTCAAACACACCTGCCTATGCACGGACCGGAAACGTGGCATTCGACGATTACCGTGAGCGTGAGCTGAAACGACTGGAAGAAGAGCGCGCGAAGCTGGACGCGATGCGGGCGGATTTCGACGAATTTCTGCGGGAGTTGCACCGGGCCCGCGACCAGGAAGAATTCGACCGCTTCATGGCCAAACGGGGCCGTTCAACCGGCGGCGAGGCGCCCGCCTCCTGAAACGGATTGTCCTGGACCCGTCTGCGGACGGCCTGACCGAAGGCGGCGCCCAAAGCGCCGCTTTCGTCATTTTCATTCCTTAAAAATAGTGTTTGGGCTGCCGACCCTGGGCGCGCCATGTTCCTGAGGGGAAACCGGTTTGTCTTTTGCGTTAACGTTTCTGATGTCAGGCAGCGAAAGGCAAAACCCATGAAACGCGATTTGCTTTAAACTCCCTGCAAGTGATTCGACCGGACCCCTGACCATGCGCCTGCGCCGCACGCCTTCCAAGCTGCCGGACCATATCGAGATTGAAACGGAGACGGCGGCTGTGCGCATCCGTCTGCGGGCCAATCCCAGAGCACAGCGCTATCTGCTCCGTCTGCCGGCAGACCGGTCCGGCCCCGTTCTAACGGTGCCCAAGGGTGGCGATCTCTCCCGCGCCGAACGGTTTGCCCGCCAGCATATCGACTGGCTGATCGACCGGCTGCAGGACCGGCCGGACCATGTGGCGTTCCGCGCCGGGGACATCGTTCCTCTGCGCGGGCAAGAGCATGTCATCGTTCCAACCGGCACACTGCGCGGGCTGGTCACGGTGGGCCGGGCGGAAGACGGAATGCCGGCCCTGCTGGTGCCCGGCGCAGACGATCATATTCCGCGCAAGGCGATATCCTGGCTGAAGGAAGAGGCGCGGCGGGACTTGACGGAGCGGGCCCATCATCACGCCGGAGTCCTGGGCAAGAAAATCGCCGCCATTAGCATCCGCGACACCAAAAGCCGCTGGGGCTCCTGTGCCTCCAATGGCAGGCTATCCTTTTCCTGGCGCCTGATCCTGGCCCCGCCCGATATTCTGGACTATGTGGCCGCCCATGAGGTTGCCCATTTGCAGGAAATGAACCATTCAAGCCGGTTCTGGCGCCTGTGCGAACATCTTGCGCCGCAAACCCCGCGGGCCCGCGTCTGGCTTAAGGAAAACGGTCTTCACCTGCACGGCTACGGCTAATACCACATGCCAAAACCCGGTCGGATGGGTCCTTGTCAAGTGAGTTTGGATCCACAGGCCTACTGAGTTCGCAGGTCACCGGCTTTTATAACGCGCGACAGGGGGGCGCTACCCGCCGCCGAAAATATTGCGCAGGAGATTGAGCGGGCCGCGCCGTTCGCCATCGCCGCCTTCGCCGCCAATTGGAGCGGGTGGGATTGGCGCACTGCCGGAACTGACAGTGGCTGGCCGCTGGGTCCGGGGTTTGCGCGGCGCGGCAATCGTGGCCGGAAGGTTTGGAACGCCGGGTAGATCGGCCACCGGCAGGCCTTTGTGATCCGAATCCATCACGGCTTTCCAGGTGGCAGCTGGCAGGCTGCCGCCGGTTGCCTTGCGGGTCGGCGAATTGTCGTCATTGCCGAACCAGACCGCTGTGGTCAGATTGCCCGTATAGCCGATGAACCAGGCATCGCGGAAATCCTGTGTGGTGCCGGTCTTGCCGCCGGCTGGCCGCCCGTTGTCAAGACGGGCCTTGTGGCCCGTACCGGTGAGCAGGGTTTCGGCCATCATCCGGTTCATGTCTGCGACTTGCTGGCGCTGGATCACCCGGCCCCGGCCGTCGCCGGATCTGGAATAAAGGGTTTTGCCGTCAACGGTACGGATCCGGCGGATGATATGCGGCAGGACCCCATAGCCGCCATTGGAAAAGGGCACATAGGCCGACGCGATTTCCAGCGGCGAGACTTCCGATGTGCCCAGGGCCAGCGACAGGTTCGCCTTCAGGGGCGAGGTGATGCCAAGCCGCTTGGCTGTGCTGGCGATGGTTCCGGGTCCGACCTGGTTGGCCAGTTGCGCGGCAATGGTGTTCAGGGACAGGCTGAGCGCCCGGGTGAGGGAGACCGGCCCGTAATATTGCTTGGTGTAGTTCTTCGGCGACCATTTGCCGATGGTGGTCGGCTGATCCTGACGGATGGTGTCCGGCGTCATACCGTTTTCCAGAGCCGACAGATAGACAAAGGGTTTGAAGGCTGAGCCAGGCTGGCGCTTGGCATAGGCCGCCCGGTTGTACTGGCTTCTGGCATAGTCGGCACCGCCGACCATGGCCTTGATCGCCCCGGCCGTATCCAGCGTGACAATCGCACCCTGAGACACCCTGAGGGTCTTGCCGTTTTCCTTAAGCGCAGCGCGCAGGGCTGTTTCGGCGGACTGCTGCATGGCCGGAACGATGGTCGTGTCGACCACAATGTCCTTTTCGATTGAGCCGACAAAATGCGGCAGCACGTCCATCACGTAGTCGGCCACGTAGTTCTCGCTTGCTGACGTGTAGCGGCGGACCACCTTGGCCGGAGCGGCCAGGGCGTTTTTGGCTTCATCTGCAGTAATGTAGCCCTCGTCATGCATGGCAGCCAGTACGAGCTGCGCCCGGTCCTCGGCCAGATCCGGATTGCGCGCAGGGGAATAGCGGGAGGGGGCTTTCAACAGACCGGCGATGGTCGCAGCTTCCGCGATCGTCAACAGGCGCGCCGACTTGCCGAAATAGCGCCGGGCGGCGGCATCCACCCCATAGGCACCGGAGCCGAGATAGACCCGGTTCAGATACATTTCGAGGATCTCGTCCTTGGAATATTCCGCTTCCAGCCAGAAGGCGAGCACCAGTTCCTGGATCTTGCGCTTCACGGTGCGGTCCGGTTCCAGAAACAGATTCTTGGCCAGCTGCTGGGTCAGGGTCGAGCCGCCCTGGGACACACGCCCGGCGGTCAGGTTGGTGTAGACGGCCCGCAGCAGGCCCACCGGGTCGACGCCGAAATGGGAGCGGTAGCGGCGGTCCTCAATGGCAATGACCGCATTGGGCAGATAGGGGGGCAGCTGTTCCAGCCGTACCGCCTCGCCGCCCGTGTCGCCGCGGTTGGCAATCAGATCTCCGTTTCCAGCCACAATTTTCACATTGGGGGGCCGGGCCGGCACTTGCCACTCGGAGGTCGGCGGCAGATAGGCGGCATAGTAGCCGACTACGCAGACCACGGCGATCACGCCCCAGATGCCAAGAACCGCGCTCCAGTAAAGACTGCGCTTGAACAGCCTGCCGACCACCGGGGGAATGCGCAAACGGAAGCCGCGCACACTGCTGCGCCGCTTTGCTCCGGACCGACTGCCCCGGCCTTTGCTCTGCCGGGGTTTTGTGCCCCGGGATCTGCCGGTTGCGGCTTTCGGTTTGGAGGGTTTTCCCGTCTTTTTGGCTGGTGCTTTCTTGCGGGTGCGGGCGCCGGCAGTCTTGCGTTTGGGTTTGGCACCGGATTTGGAGGCGGGTGCAGTTGGGCGGTCCTGCGGCCCAAGGCGCAGGTCAAGCAGAGTGCTGTCCGTTTCCCCGAAGGTCGGCTCAATCCGTGCCTGGCGTTTCGCCCGAGGCGCCATCGCTCATTCGTCCCGTCATCATGTCCGGTTGAAAACCGGTCCCCGGTGATGAAGATAGAATGCGGCAATTTAAGGGGGCGTTAAGGCTTCGCCCTTCCCGTGCAATTCCATAGTGCCAGATTCCGGCGGGCAGGTCCGTTGCTTTGCTGATGGCAGTTTTTACGAGCCACCTGAATCTGAAGCTCGTCTCATTTCCCGGCACGCTCCGAACGAACTTCAGAGTAAAGAAGGTGACCAGCAAACCTATGTTTCTAATGAGGTTTTCGGAACTGAAATACGCGACGGCGCGCGTTGCAAAAATCAGGCGTATTTCAAGTCCACCACACCGGCATCAGCTTGCGTAACGGCTTGCGTCGGCGCCGTAGTAATTCACGTAGCGGGTGTTGAGTTCGCTGACCGGCATGATGATGAGAATGTCGGTGGTTCCGAACTGGTGGTCGATCACCGCGCCGTCGCCGATAAAGGCCCCGAGCCGCAGGTAGCCCTTGACCAGTGGCGGCAGAGCGCGCAGGGCGGCTTTCTGGTTGATGTCTTCAGAGGCAAGGCGGTTCATTTCCACATAGCGGTCCTGAACGGCCCGTGCACGCCATTCTTCTGGCGCGCGTGAGGCGTGATGCAGGAAGGAGAGCTGCTCTGCCAGTGCATCGGGCTGGGTGCCTTCAATGGAAGCACAGCCAAGCATGACGTCGATCTTGTGCCGCAGCACATAGGACCAGATGCCGTGCCACAGCAGTTCAACCGTTTTTTTGTTGCGGTAGGGCTTGAGCACGCAGGACCGGCCCAGTTCCATGAACCGCTTGCCCGGATTGGCATCGATCAGGCGCTGGATATCATATTCGGCAGAGGTGTAGAAGCCGCCATGGCGATCGGCAATCTCCTGGAGCAGCACCCGGTAGGTGCCGACGATCTGCGGTTTCAACCGGCCCAGTTTGTTGCGTTTCAGGGATGCGTGATCCACCACGAGAAGATGGTCGCAATAGGTGTCAAACGGGTCCGCATCGCGCCGGGTTGCCTGGGTATGGGCATCGGCAATGGCGGACATTTCTTCATAAAAGACCTTATAGCGCAGCCGTTGCGCCTTTTTCACTTCCTTGAAATTGCGCGCCAGACGCACTTCCAGCGAGCCGATGCGGCCGAGCGTCTCGCCCGGTGTGTGGACTGGCGCTCCCGGGCGTATATGCGTTGAGGCCGCAGCGTCAGCGCGCAGAGCTGGCGAAAATTTGCGCACCAGTTTCTTCGGAGAAAAAAGTCCTTCACGCATCATGGACAGTCTACCCTCTTGCATTCCTTCAGCGGCACGTGGTCCGTTTCACAGCTTGCAAGCTGTTTCACGTGTCTTTTTACGTTCGCCGGTACAGGATCTCCGGCGCGGGCCCACATGCTTTAAACGCGTCCTAGAACACATCTTTCCTACAGCTGGATGACAGCCGGGTTGATTTCCGGATATCCCATCGCGGAAGTGTATATGAGCATTGGATAAGTGAAAACTGGAACATTGCCGCAGTCAGACCAAACCCCGGCCCCAGACCCGGATCTGCTCCGGCCGTGGTGGCCCTCAGGTTCAAAAGCAAGATCCTTTAGCGGGCGATGCTGTCGAGGGCCGCTGAAATGGCGTCCGCGGACAGGGGCTTGGTCAGATATCCGGCAGCCCCCATCTCTACGGCCTTGTCGCGGGCATCCTGCATCACATCGGCAGTGACGATCAGCACCGGTACGGGAGGACGCCCATGGGCCATCTCTTCTTCGCGGATCTTGCGGATCGCTTCAAACCCGTCGAGACCGGGCATGTGCAGGTCCATCAAGATGGCATCAAAGCCGCCGGAGGACGCCTCTGCGACCGCTGCCTCCCCATCGACCACCATCACCGGTACATGGCCGAGCTTGCGCAGCATGGCTTCGCTGAGCAGCCGGTTGATATCGTTGTCTTCAGCCACAAGCAGGCGCAGAGGCCGGGCGGGCGCCGCAGGGCGGCGCGCGGACGCTTCCGTGCTGACAGGATCGGCTCCGGCCTCCCAGGCATGGTCTTGGGCGGAGCCACTCAAGAGGCCGGAAAACACCTGAACCAGGGTCTCGATCCGCACTGGGCGGATCAGATAGGCGGCATAGCCGGCCGAGCGCAGATCCGCGAGCCGGTCCCGTTCGCCGGGTGAAATCAGCACTATGGCGGGAACCGGGCACCCGGCCAGCCGGGCGGAGGCCAGCCAGCCGCCGCTGTCCGACAGGGCCGCATTGTCGACCACCAGAAGATCTGCGCCCGCAAGCGCCTTTTCCAGGGTCGGGCTGCCGGGCACTTGAATGGAAACATCCGCCCGGTGGCGCTCCAGACGCCTGGCCAGCAGCGGGCATTCAATCCGGCTGTTGGTGACAAAGACGATGCTGCGGCCCGCCAGAGCCGCCAGACGCGGATCTTCGCTTTCGTTCAGGACTTCGGGAATAGGCAGGGTGACCCGGAAATGACCGCCGCCCTCTGCGCCGGGCCGGGCGGTGATCTGGCCGCCCATCAGCCGGACCAGACGCTGGGCAATGGCCAGCCCCAGTCCGGTGCCGCCGAATTTGCGCGCCGGGCCGTGATCCACCTGTTCGAATTCCTTGAACAGCCGTTCCGCCTCGGCCTCGTCAAAACCGATGCCGGTATCACGCACATCAATGGCCAGAAAACTGCCGCCCTCCGGATTGGGCTGGCCGGTCAGTTCAACTGCCACGCCGCCCTCATCTGTAAATTTGATCCCATTGCCGATCAGGTTGAACAGGATCTGACGAACCCGGGTTGCATCCAGGGTCAGCTCTTCGGGCAGGCACGGGTCCAGCATCATGCCAATTTCCAAGCCCTTGGCATGGGCTTTCGGGGCCAGCAGCTCCACGACATGTTCTGCCAGCGCCCCGGCTTTCACCAGCGCCAGCTGAATGTCCAGCTTGCCCGCCTCCACCTTGGAAAAGTCGAGCACCTCGTCAATCAGGAGAAGCAGGGTCTCTCCGGAGGTTTCCAGCGCATCGATATAGGCGCCCTGCTCCTTGGTCACGCGAGTGTCCTTCAGCAGAGAGGCCATGCCCAGAATGCCGTTCAGGGGGGTGCGGATCTCATGGCTGACCGTGGCCAGAAAGCGGGATTTGGCTTCATTCGAGGTTTCGGCCGAATGCCGGGCAGCCAGAAGCTCTTCTTCGATCAGCCGCCGGTCGGTCACGTCCCGCAGTACCGTCTGGACCAGTTGCCGGTCCGACCCGGTGTCGCGCACGGGCACGTCAATGCGGGAAAACCACCGCGGCCCGGCCGCCGTTTGAATGTGAAGGTCCTGAAACCCTCTGGCCGAAGGGCTGGCGGGATGCGGCGTGTTGCCCTGATCCTGAGGCAAATCCCCGGCGACCAGCGGCAGATGCAAGGGTCTGCCCGGGGTAAGGTCATGGGTCTGACCGAAGATGTTTTCGGCGGCAGAATTAACATAGGTGATCAGGCCATCCGTGTCTCTGCGCACCACAACATCGCCAAGGGTCGCCAGAATGCTGGCATGCCGTTCGTCGGATTCGCCAAGCTCCCAGGCCCGGTCTTCCAGCTCCTCGCAACGGCTGGTCAGGCGGCGGATTTTCCGGTCCTTGACCAGAAGGGCTTCCTGCGCCTGCTGCATTTCATCCGCCATCAGCCGCCAGACGGCAAGCCCGCCGGCAAAAAACACAAGACCGAGGCCAAGAAAGCGGTTGAGGCCGTCCAAGGCCACCAGAAACAGGGCAGCGGCAAGCGCAATCAACAGCCCGGCGGTGGCCACATGCTGAAGACGCTTGGCGGCCTTGGAAACGGGCCGGTCCGTGACCCTGCGGCCGCGATCTGCAAGAAATGCGGCGTCCGCGTCAGAAATCCGGGCGTCGACCGGGGCTGTTTCCAGCCGCTCCTGCCGCCAACCGGTTTCGCGTTCGTCCCCTTCGGGATCAGGGCCGTAGGCTTGCTCTCCGCTTTGATTGGACATGACTGCTCTCTAATCACCTGTTTGGCGTGAGAGTGCCGCTTAAACTTTTAGAAACCGTTTCACACAAAAAAGCGATGTGTCCCGGACAGGGACGCAAGGCCAAAAGGTGTTGACCCGCGGCACGGACAAACCCGCCCCGGCGCAGCGCCGGGGCGGGTTTGACCGGGGTCAGATGTCAGGAGACCGGGAGCGCTGCAGGTCCGGGGATGAGAACGCACCCGGCCGGTCAGCGCACGTCCAGAAAGCCGATGATCCGGCGCACATCTTTCAAGACCGGTTCGGCAATGGAGGACGCTTTTTCAGCGCCTTCCTTCAGCACCGCATCAATCTGGGTCTGGTCTTCCATCAACCGGCGCATCTCGTCTGTCATCGGTGACAGTTTGGCGACGGCCAGCTCGGCCAGGGCCGGTTTGAACCCGGAGAACTGCTGTCCGCCGAACTCCTTGAGCACGGCTTCCTTGGTGGCGCCACTCAGCGCCGCGTAGATGCCGACCAGATTGTCTGCTTCCGGGCGCCCGTCCAGACCGTCCACCTCGGAGGGCAGTGCGTCCGGATCGGTCTTGGCCTTGCGGACCTTCTTGGCAATCGCGTCTGCATCGTCGGTCAGGTTGATGCGGGACAGGTCGGAAGGATCGGATTTCGACATCTTCTTGGTGCCGTCGCGCAGCGACATGATCCGGGTGGCCGGTCCGGCGATCATCGGTTCGGTCATCGGAAAATACAGCTCTTCGGGCAGTTCCGGCGACGGATCCGGATTGGGCACACCGACACCCAGTTCCTTGATCCGGCCGCCAAAATCATTGTTGAACTTGGCCGCAATGTCGCGCGTCAGTTCCAGATGCTGCTTCTGGTCGTCCCCCACAGGCACATGGGTTGCGCGATAGGCCAGAATGTCGGCGGCCATCAGGTTCGGATAGGCAAACAGGCCGACAGAGGCGTTTTCACGGTTCTTGCCGGCCTTTTCCTTGAACTGGGTCATGCGGCTGAGCCAGCCCATCCGCGCCACGCAGTTGAAGATCCAGGCCAGTTCCGCATGTTCGCGAACCTGGGACTGGTTGAATATGATTGACTTCTTCGGATCAATGCCGGCGGCCATATAGGCGGCGGTCACTTCCCGGGTCGCGTTGGTCAGCTCCTGCGGGTCGGGAAAACCGGCCGTGATCGCGTGGCTGTCCACGACGCAGAAAATGGTCGGCATCTGGTCCTGAAGCGGGACCCAGCGGGACACGGCCCCCAGATAGTTGCCAAGATGAAGGTTGCCGGTCGGCTGAACGCCGGAAAAGACACGGGGCTGGAACGCCGTCATTTTCGATCCCTTTATTGATGCGGCCGGTTGGAAGGGCGCTGTGAAACTTTGGGCGCGCCGGGTTTAAGCTCCGGGCGCTCGGGATGCAAGCAAGAATGCGGGATGTGTGGCATTTCGGCCTTAGTTGTTGCGCCGGGTCAACGCCTTCACCATGGCGAGCAGATCGGCCCCGCCGCTGACCTGGGCGCAGACTGCAAAGGAGACGATCCCGGTCAGGACAAGCGCCAGAAGACCGGAAATCCGTACCAGCAGCCAGTGGCTGGCCAGAAGCGGCGCCAGGGCTGAAGCGGCGAAATGAATCACCACCCCCATGATAAGGCTGGCCAGAAGCACCAGCGACAACCGGCGCAAAAGCTCCAGATCCGGCACGAAATGGCCCCGCCGCCACAGGACGGCAACCAGCAGGCCCGTATTGACCCATCCGGCGATCGTGGTTGCCAGGGCAATGCCCACATGGGCGAGAACCGGAAACAGGGCGACAGACAGTACCACATTCACCACCATGCCGACGGCTGCAAATTGCATCGGGGTCTTGGTATCTTCCCGGGCGAAATAGCCTGGCGAGAACACTTTGTTGAGCACAAAGGCGGGAAGGCCGAAGGAAAAGGCCATCAGCGCTGCTGCCGTGCCTTCGACAGCGGCCGCATCAAAGCGCTGCCGCTGGAACAGGACGGAGACAATCTCGTCCGGGACCACGGCCAGGGCGGCGGTGGAGGGCAGGGTCAGGACCAGCGAGATCTCCAGCGCCCGGTTGAGGCTGCTTTGATAGGCCTGTGTTTCGCCGGAACGCAATTGCCGGGTCAGGCTGGGCAGAAGCACGACACCAATGGCAATACCGATGACCCCAAGCGGCAGCTGGTAGAGCCGGTCGGCAAAATAAAGCATGGCATTGGCGCCGTCCTGAAGGGAGGCGATGATGGTGCCAACGGCGATATTCAACTGGGTGACGCCGCCCGCAATGACGCCCGGGATGCCGAGCACAAGCAGCCGCTTTGCCGAAGCGGTGTAGCGGGGCCGGTAGATGGGCAGGCTGAAGCCGAGCCGTCGCAGATCGGCCACCACCACCACAAGCTGGACAATGCCGCTGACGGCGACCCCGGCACTGAGGACAATCCCGAGTGTCTGATTGTCCCGGATCCCGGCCACAAGCACGCCGCCCAGAACGATGCTCATAACCACATTCAGCATGACCGGGGCAAAGGCGGCGGCCGCAAACCTTTGATAGGTGTTCAGGATGCCGGCGGCAAAGGCCAGCAGGGACATGAACACCAGATAGGGGAAAGTAATCCGCGCCATCAGAACCGTAAGGTCGAACTTGTCCGGATCGGCCTGAAAGCCGGGGGCCAGACCCCAGACAATAAGCGGCATGAAAATCTGGGCGGCGGCGGTCAGGGCCAGCAGGCAGAACAGTAGAGCCGCACCGATTTCCCCGGCAAAGCGGCGGGCACCCTCCTCGCCGTCTTCTTCCACCGCCCGGGCGAACAGCGGCACGAAGGCGGAATTGAACGCCCCTTCGGCAAACAGCCGCCGGAACAGGTTGGGCAGGCGGAAGGCCACGGCAAAGGCGTCGGCCACCGGGCCCGTGCCGACGGCGGCAGCCAGAAGCACGTCGCGCACAAATCCCAAAAGGCGGCTGAGCATGGTTGCGCCGCCAACCGTGGTGAAGTTGCGCACAAGGCTCATGGCCTGGGCATCCCGGCCGGGATGGAGCAGACATCAGCGGCGGGCGCGGGCGCTTCAGTGGACGGGGACGCCATTCAGGAGGCCTGCCGCTGCGCTTTGCGGGCCACCGGCGCGGCCGGGTCGAGCTCTACCTTGCCCTCCACGGCCCTTGCCAGCCGCTCGCGGATAATGTCCTGGCGGCCGATATTGGCGATTTTCTGCCCCGTCAGATCGGTGACATAAAAGACATCGACCACCTTTTCCCCGAAGGTGGAGATATGGGCGGAGCCGATATTCAGGTTAAGCGTTGCAATCGATCGGGTCAGGTCATAGAGCAGGCCGGGCCGGTCCAGTCCGGAAATCTCCAGAACCGTGTAGTCGTCTGACAGGGTATTGTTGACCAGGATTTCGGTCGCGACCTTGAAGGCTTTCACCCGGCCCTTCATGGCGCTTTTCTTGGCAACGGGTTCGGGCAGGCGTTCTTCGCCGCGCAAGGTGGAGCGGATCAAATGGGTGATGCGCTCACCCCGCCGCCGTTCGTCGTCATCGTCGGGCAATTCGCGGCCGATAAAGATCGTGTCGATGGCAAAACCATCTGTGGTCGTGTCGATCTGGGCGTCCACAATATTGGCCCCGGTGGAAAAACAGGCCCCGGCAATAATGGACAAAAGGCGCGGGTGATCCGGTGCCATGATGTTCAGTTCCGTCACCCCTTCAAAGGCGCGCGGAATGACTTTGAAGGCCAGCTGTTTGCCCGCCTGCGCGGCGGTGTGCAGCAGCTCCGCATGGGTCAGCAGCCGCTCCGGTTCGGTGCGCAGCCAATAGGCCGGATAATGCCGGTCCATATATCCGGCTCTGTCCTCAATGCTCCAGTGGCCGAGATTGCCAGCCAGATCTTCCTTTGCCGCTGCAATCGTTTGTTTGTGCGACATCTTGGTATGGCCGCCGGACAGGTGCGGTTCGGTAGCGTAATAAAGGGTGCGCAGCAACTGACCCTTCCAGCCGTTGAAAACACCGGGCCCGACAGCCCGGATATCCGCCACGGTCAGGATCAGCAACTGCTTCAGCCGCTCCAGGGACTGCACCGTTTGGGCGAAATCGGTGATCGTCTTGCGGTCGCTCAGATCCCGCGACTGGGCAATCGTGCTCATGTCCAGATGGTGGCGGATCAGCCAGGCTACAGTCTCTGTTTCCGCTTCGTTCAGGCCGAACCGGGGGCAGATTTTGCGGGCCACTTTTTCCCCGGCAACGGAATGGTCTTCCGGCCGCCCCTTGGCAATGTCATGCAGGAACATGGCCACATAAAGCAGTTTGCGATTTTGGAGGGTCAGGATCAGGTCGGTGGACAGCGGGTGGTCCTCGCCGGACTCACCGCGCTCGATCTCCGCCAGAACGCCAACGGAGCGGATCAGGTGCTCATCCACCGTATAGTGGTGATACATGTTGAACTGCATCATCGCCACGACCTTGCCGAATTCCGGCACGAACCGGCCGAGCACGCCGGTTTCGTTCATCTTGCGCAAGGTCTTTTCCGGTGCGTTGCGCGAGGTCAGGATCGACAGGAACAGCCGGTTGGCTTCCGGATTGGTGCGCAGGTCATTGTCAACAAATTTCAGCGAATGCCGGATCAGCCGCGTCAGCCGGGGATGCATGTTGTAGTCATGCTTGTCCGACAGCTGGAACACTTTCAAAAGATTGAGCGGACTGGTCTCGAACAGGGTGTCGTTCGTGCAATTGAGCCGGTTGTTCTCAACCACGAAACCAGGGGCGCCCCGAACGGGTTTGGCCGTGTCGCTCATGCGGCCGGTGCGCAGGCGCCGCATCATGCCGGTCAGGCCCTTGCCGCGCGGCTCCTTGACATGCTCTTCCTCCAGCGCTGCGCAGATGATACGGGTCAGGTCTCCCACATCCTTGGCAACCAGGAAGTAGTGTTTCATGAAGCGCTCGACGTCGCGCATGCCCGGATGCTGGGTGTAGCCGAGGCGGATTGCGATCTCGCGCTGAAATTCAAACGCCAGCCGTTCTTCCGGGCGGCCGGTGAGAAAATGCAGGTGGCAGCGCACGGCCCACAGAAAGTCCTCCGACTTCAGAAAGCGGCTGTATTCGGCTCGGGTCAGCACCCCTTTTTTGACCAGATCCGACTGCCTGTCGACCCGGTAGTGGTATTTGGCGATCCAGAACAGGGTGTTGAGGTCGCGCAGGCCCCCTTTGCCTTCCTTGATATTGGGTTCCACCAGATAGCGCGAGGTGCCCTGGCGCCGGTGACGGTCGTCCCGCTCCTGCAGCTTGGCGGCGATGAATTCGGAACTGGTGCCGTTGACCACTTCCTGGCCGAACCGGCCGAGCAGTTCTTCAAAAAGGGGCGCGTCCCCCCAGATGTGGCGCGCCTCCAGAACGGCAGTGCGGATGGTCATGTCAGAGCGGGCGAGGCGCACGCATTCGTCGATATTGCGGGTGGCATGACCGACCTTGAAGCCCAGATCCCAAAGCATGTAGAGGATATATTCCACCACCTGCTCCCCCCAGGGGGTTTGCTTGTAGGGCAGGATGAACAGAAGATCGATATCCGATCCGGGGGCAAGGGTGCCGCGCCCATAGCCACCGACCGCAGCCACCGACATGCGCTCTGCGGCGGACGGATTGGTGACCCGGTAGACGTGATTGACTGCAAAATCATAGATCACCCGGATCAGTTCGTCCTGGATGAAAGACAGTCTGCGGGCGCATAAAAGACCACCGCCATCCCCATTCAACCGGGCCTCGGCGGCATCCCGGGCCGTTTTCACCTGCGCTTTCAAGCTGGTCAGGACAGCGGATCTGATCTCAAGGCCAGAGCCGTCGCCGTCGGTCTCGCGGGTCATGTCCGTCAGCCGGGCGCGCAGAGCGTCCGCATCGATCAGGCCGGTCAATTCATCTTGGCTGGGTTTCATGCGTGTCAGGGGGTCCGTTCAACGGGCAAGTGTCAAGGCGGTTATATAGCTGAAGGCGCATAAGGACAGGTAAATATGAACCATCCCGCCGCCGTCTGCACAAAAACTCCTGGATTGATCGCTTTTAAGTTGAAGCCTTTCATTTATTAAATCATTTTAAAATAACAACGCAGGCTGGAAGTGAAACAACTTTCGCGCACATTTTCAGGTGGGGGATCTCGTGCAGGCTGACATTTCCGGTGAAATCCAGGCTCTTATTAATGTGATGACACAGAGCCCGGAAAATGACGGCGTCTTACGCGCCGTTCTGGTGCTTCTGGAGCAAGCGCCGGACAGCAGCGTCATCATCGACGGGCTGGCGCAGATCGATCCGGACCAGATCGCCAATGCGGAGCTGAAGGCCAGGGCGGCCACCTTGCTGCGCAAGGCGGATGCGCTTGATCTTGCCGGCAAATGGCAAGTGGCTCCGCAACCCGGGCTGCCGCAAAATGTTGTCGCTCTGGCCTCAGCCAGCCTGCCTGTGCCGGAGGTGGCCGGGCAGATCAGTTTTGAGGACGTTGGCGGTCTGGAACACGTCAAGAAGCAGATCCGCCGGAAGATCATCAACCCGTTTCAAAACAAGAGAGCCTTGTTTGAAAGGTTCAAACGCAAGGCGGGCGGCGGGGTCCTGATGTATGGCCCGCCCGGATGCGGCAAGACCATGCTGGCGCGGGCATTGGCCACTGAGTGCAAGGCGACATTTATGAATGTGCGCGCTGCCGATATTCTCGACCAGTATGTGGGCAATGCCGAAAAGCGGATTGCGGAGATTTTTCAGGAGGCACGGGCCGCCCGGCCGGTTGTCCTGTTTTTTGACGAGGTGGAGGCGCTGGCGCAAAAACGCCAGTTCGAGAGCAGCGCCCGGGTCAACACGACCGTGTCTGCGCTGCTGACGGAGATGGACGGCTTCAATGACAATGAGGGGGTCCTGTTTCTGGGGGCAACCAATGTTCCGTGGTCGATTGATTCCGCGTTCCGGCGCCCGGGCCGGTTTGACCGGACCCTGTTTGTGCCGCCGCCGGACCGGATCGCCCGCAAGTTCATCCTGAGCGGGCTGTTGCAGGACCGCCCTGTGGCCCACGATCTGGATCTTGAGACTGTTGTGGAGGCCTGCACCGGGTTTTCCGGAGCGGATCTTTCGGCGCTGGTTGAGACCGCCGTCGATATTGCCATTGAAGAAAGCCCCTCCGTCAGTGCGCTGTCTCCGCTGTCAAACGGTCACTTTCAGGAGGCGCTGCTTGAGGTCAGGTCCTCTGTCGGGGAATGGCTCGGACAGGCGCGCAATTTCGCCGAATATGCCAATGCCGGAGGCATGTATGACGATCTGACCGCGTTCTTGAAGAAATATGCGAGGTAAGCCGTGACCCGTTCCCTTAACACCGCGCGGGCTCTGCTGAAGGCAGAGAACTTTGAAGGCGCGCGCAAGCTCGTTAACAAGGCGCTCGAAACAGAACCCTACGATCTTGAAAGCTGGTGCTTGCGGGTTGAGATCGAGTGTGAGGCGGAAGAGTATGAAGCAGCCCTTCGCATCTGCCGCAATGCACTGCCTGAATTTCCGGAGAGTATTGAATTGCGGTTTCTGGAAATTGACGCTCTCTTTCATCTCAGGTGGAAGAAAGCTGTCCGCAGAGCAGTTGAAAAGTTCAAGATCGACTTTCCGGATTGCCATGACTACATCGACTCCATGGAGGTTGGGCTCGATGCGCTAGCGGGTAGGACAGACAAGCTGAACAAATATCTGGATGGGTTTGATGCAGACGCTCTGGATATGAACGACAAGCGTGAACACGGAATGTTGTATCACAAAACAGGAAGCATGTACCGGGCACAGCCATTGATGGAAGCCGCCCATCCGTATTTCCCGGAAGATCTTGAGCTTAACAAGTCGCTTGCCATGAACAGCATGCTGCTGGGCAAACTGGCAACCGCCCGGAAATACGCAAGGATAGCTCTGCGTCTGAAGCCGGGCGACCGGCACATGCGAGTCCTCATTGTTGCAAGCTATCTCTATTACTATCCGGTTTTCTATATTTTCAACGCGCTGATGTCGTTTTTTTGTTTGGTGAACAGCTATCTGGGTGTGCTCGGAGGTGTCGCGGCTCTGATATTTGCCACAATTTATGCAAGTTATGCTACAGATTTTCTGGAAGGTGCTATAGCTATACTGATCGGAAGTGATGTAATTTTAAGATTTGATATGTATTACGTATTTGTATTCATATTTATTTTGGTTCAGCTTCCGGGTTATCTTGGGTTTTTGTACAAAACCAAACAGAGCGTAAAACTCGAAAGGTATTGAATTGAACTTGCTTCCCACACATTGGCCGGACATAGACCGGCAGACAGTCATGGGCGTGTCCCCGTGGCTGGGATTTATCGTCTTGTGCGCCGCGCTTCAGTATCAGTTCAAGCCATTGACCACGGACTTCAACCACACGGTCAAGGGGCTGGAAACCAGAACAATTTACGCGCGTCAAAAGGCCGGAACCATCTGTCCCGCAGATGTGGTCACTTTCACAGCCGGTGCGAAAGAGACACGCTACATCCGCCGGGTCACGGCAAGTGAGGGGCAGGTCTTTTCCCTGACCGCCAGCGGATACATGATCGACGGCAAACCGTTTGCGGCGGATAGCGGCTGGGTTGAGGCGGCACGCCCGCAGTTCGGCAACCGGTCTTCCTTGACGGTTCCCAAAAGACATTATCTGGTCGTCAATTCCGAATTCGGCCGGAAAGAGGGCAAAAACGCCTGGGCCTTTTATCTGGTGCCACGGGCACATATTGAAAATCAGATCACATATGTTCTGTTTTCAAGGGATTTTTCGCAGATCGGACACCGTTTGGGAGCAGGCCGTCCCGGCTGCTGACGTCTTTTACCTTGAAAGGTGTTCAGGCATCCGGATGAACGCTCACATCTACAGCGTGTTGCGATGAACCGGATTTGCCTTTCGCTGCCTGAAATCCGAGATTTCAACGCAAAAGACAAAGCGGTTTGGAAGCATTTGAACGCGACACCCCCTAGATATCATCCTTGGCGGCAGCGACCCTGAGCTGGTGCAGCAGGCCGGTGAGGGAGTCTTCCGACAGGCCGCCGATCTTCAGCGAAAGCTGATTGGCCAGTTCCGTCGCCCTGGGGTGCATCCCGGCCGTGTCGATGGTGATTCTGGGGTCGGACAGTTCCGCCAGACGCTGGATTTCCTCCGCTTCGTCCCAGATCACGTTGAAATAGGTGATGATGCGCTGGACAAGAAACCAGGTTGGCTTGCCCCGTTTGCCATGTTCCAGCGCGGACAGATAGGCGCTGGAAACCGACAGGGCCGTGGCCATTTCCTTCAGCGACACGCCGCGCTTTGCGCGCAACTCCCTTATTTTTGCCCCAAGAGGTGTCACGGTCTTACCTTCTTTTGCGTATCCGGACGTAGAGTGCCCCCGCCCCGCCATGGCTCTGATGCGCTTGCTCATAGCCAAGCACCACGGGCCGCAGGTCCGGCATGGCCAGCCACTGGGGCACCATTCTGCGCAAAACGCCGCGTTCGTCCATATAGGCGTTGCCCGGGCCAGCCCCTTTGCCCGTTATCACCAGCACCACCTTATGGCCGCGGGCCTGGGCCTGATAAACAAAGCCGCGCAGCCGGTCATGGGCCTGATGCTGGGTCAGGCCGTGCAGGTCAATGCGGGCGTCAATGGCCTGGACGCCGCGCACGATCTTGCGGCGGTACCGGGTTTCCAGCTGGTGCAGGGGCGGCAAGGCGGGCGGTTGCTGTTTCGGCTTGGGAGCCTGAATGGCTGTTTCCGTTTTCGGGGTCTTGGCTGTTTTGGGCGGCAACGCCTCTGTTGCCCGGGCCAGCTCCTCATCCAGGCGCTTGGCCCGCTCAGGATGAAGAGGGGTCAGGGTCTTGGTGACCTTGCCCCACAGGTCCCTGTCTTCCGGAGACAGGCTGCCCTTTTTGCCCCGCTTGCTCATTGCCTAGTCCGTGGCCCCGTCAGCAGGGGCGGCCTTGGGCAGCAAAAGGGTGAAGACCGCCTGATGGCGGATCGACCCGGCCAGGGCACCTGCCTCGTTGCCCGAGCCGGTGAAAATGTCCCCGCGGGCCGGGCCCTTGATGGCCGAACCGGTATCATCGGCCACCATCAACCGGGAGAATTCTTTGGTCTTTGTGTCAAATCCGGATATCCCGGCCGAGACATGGACCAGGGCGCCATAGGGAATGTAGCGGCTGTCAACCGCAAGGCTGCGTCCTGCGGTCAGCGGCAGCCCGGCAGCGCCAACCGGCCCGTCCTGCGGGCCGGTCTCCGTCACTTCCCGAAAGAAGATGTAAGACCGGTTTTCCTTGAACAGCGGGTCCCGCCGGTCCGGATGTGCCGCCAGCCAGGCCTTCAGCCCGGCCATGGTGAACGCCTCCGCAGTGCCTTCCCCGCGTTTGACCAGCAGCCGGGCGATGCCCGTATAAGGGTGTCCGGTCTTGCCCGCATAGCCGACCCGCATCACCGACCCGTCTGTCAGCCGCAGGCGTGCCGAGCCCTGAACGTGAATGAAATAGGCGTCCACTGGATCGGCAAGCCAGGCCAGCTCCAGCCCTTCGCCGTCAAGGGCGCCATCCATGATCGCCGCCCGGTCCGGCATTTCTTGAAGGCCCGCCTTGGTGCGGCGCCCGTGGCTCAGCTCTGCGGGCCAGCCCGGGGGCCGGTTGCGGCTTGAAACGCTCACAAGGCCAGCCGGTTTTTTCAAAAGGAGAACCGTAAACGCCCCGGTTCTGGTGCGCGAGGCGGCCACTTCCGGCTCGAAATAACCGGTGACGAACCCGGCCTGTTTTACCCGGTACGGCTGAAAAAAAGCTTCCAGAAAGCGGCGGGCGTCTGCGTCCGATTTGAGGGCGGCCCCTTGCAGATGCGCGCATAGTTCGGCAATGCCCTTTGGTCCATATCCGGGCAGCTCTGGCGCGTTTGTCCCAGCCGTGCCGGTCGGACAAAAGCGCCGAAAACTGGTCAAGGCGGCCAGGGGCGCGCTGCTCTCCCAGCCCGGCAGGGCGGAAAAGGCTGTTTTTTCAAACCGGTCGGGAAGTTTGGCGCTTGAGGCCATGGGTGAAACAGGTCCTGCAAAGAAAAGCGGCGCGGCCAGAACCGCGCCTTTCAGGCTTTGCCGGATCAGGGGCAGGACCGCCCGCCCCGGCATCCGGGTCTTCAAGCGCATGTCTATTCTGCGGATTCGGTTGCAACCAGTTTCCAGTTGGGATCGCGGGAAGTTGTGTCCCGCGCAAAGGTCCAGATATCGACCACTTCGGTGACCTTGGCCGGGTCGCCGTCGACGACATCGCCCGCCTTATCGCGGGTTGCGGAAATCAGCTGGCTGTGGATCTTCACGGTCACCTGGGCCATTGCGTCTTTCAGGGCAGCTTCCACGATTTCGGCCTTGTCGATGCCGACAAAGGTGGAGTCAATTGTCTCGCCGCGCTTCTCACGGTCTTCAATGGCGCCTACGAAGCCGTCAAACACCTCGGGAGACAACAGGTTTTTCAAGGCCTTCTTGTCCCCATCGGCAAAGGCCATGACGATCATCTCATAGGCGGCCCGGGCCCCTTGCAGGAACTCTTCCGGCTCGAAACTGCGGTCCACGGACAGGATCTGCTTCAGCGCGCTGTTGAGGGCGGAGCCTTCAGGCGCCATCTTGTCGATCACAATATCCTCGTTCGGGGCCGGGGACATGGGGGTTTCGGCCGGCTGCTCACCCTGGTTCGGCATCGGAATGACATTGTCGGGGCCCTGGGTCTGGTTGCCCGGCTTCTCCGGTTTGGAATAAGGGTCGAAGGGCGGGCGTTCGCTGCCGGTGCGTTTGCCCAGAACGGATCTCAGCCTGAACAGAATAAAAACCGCCAGTCCCATCAGGAGGAGGTTCAGTGGATCGAAAATCTCATTCATCTTAACTTCCGGCTACCCTTGGAGGCAGGTTATGCCGCCCCTTGCACATCCGGCTGCGCGCTGACCGCAGCCTATTTCTGTTACCACCTTATTTAGGAGGTTCTTGAACCAGCATCCAGACCTGAGGGCAATACTGAAAATTGCGCAATGGTTGTCTTTCCTGCAAGTGGCTGCTCGCATTTCTGCCAGTGACTGTCTAGAGTAGGGACACAAAAATGAAGATGATTTGGTGGCAAAAACAGTCCGGACGACCCAAATCACCTTCATCATGGGTCCGTCCCCAGGGTTTAGGTTGGACTCCCAGCTTATGACGGATCAGCTTATCAGACGTTGGAGGTCCCGTGGGACTTTATATCATTGCGGCCCTTATTTTCCTGCCCTTGCTTGAAATCGCTGTGTTCATCTGGGTAGGAGGCCTGATCGGTGTTTTGCCGACCATCCTTTTGACGGTACTGACCGCCATGGCGGGTACGGTGATGCTGCGCCAGCAGGGCCTTTCCCTGCTTATGCGCATGCAGCGCGAACTGGATGCAGGACATGCGCCGGGCAATGAGGTCATGGAAGGGGCGATGATCGTTCTGGCCAGCATTCTGCTGTTGATCCCGGGGTTTGTAACCGATGCAGTCGGTCTGCTTCTGTTCGTGCCGCCGGTGCGGGCAGCCCTCGCCAGCTTCATCATTTCCCGCTCCAACGTCGTGATTGTTCCAGGCGGTGCTCCGGGGCCGGGCCGCCACGGAGCGGACGAGCATGTGGTCGATCTGGACGCGCAGGACTGGTCGGAGAAGCAGGACGGGCCCGCCGCAACAGACCGGGCGCCGGGCCAGTCCAGGATTAGCCCGTGGAAGGATGGCGCCGGCGGTGAGCCGTCCTGAAGCCTTTCGGCCCGAAGCCTTCAATGCCGTATGTTGCGATCCTTTCTGGACCCGCAGAAAAACCGCCGCGCCAGTCACTAAAAAGTGAGGGCGCCCGTAGTCAGTATATTTACTGCCTTCGGTTAAAGCTCTTGCTTCGCCCGGCAAGGAGTGTCTGGTGCAAGGAGGAAGGTGCGGGCCATGAGTGCAGGGCGCGTTGACTGGGTCGATACGGCCAAGGGCATCTGCATTGTCTTTGTCGTCATGATGCATTCGGTGCTCGGGGTGGAAGCCGCAGCAGGCAGCACAGGCTGGATGCATGTGATCGTTGCCTTCGCAGCTCCTTTCCGCATGCCCGATTTCTTTCTGATTTCCGGCCTGTTCCTGTCCAATGTCATCACCCGGGACTGGAAGCTTTATCTCGACCGGAAGGTCGTGCATTTCGCTTACTTTTATGTGCTCTGGATGACGATCCAGTTCATGGTCAAGGCGCCTGTCTTCATGCAGGACATGGGTGCGGGTGGCGCATTTGCCTTTTATCTGATCAGCTTCGTGGAGCCCTTCGGCACGCTCTGGTTCATCTACATGCTGCCGGTGTTTTTTGTGGTCACGAAGCTTGCCCATGACGCCCGCATTCCCTGGCAGCTCATGCTGGCCTTTGGCGCCTGCCTGCAAATCGCGTCCATCGAAACGCAGATCCTGCTGATCGACGAATTCGCGGCGCGATTTGTCTATTTCTATGCGGGCTATGTTTTCGCCCCGCAGATCTTCCGTCTGGCCGCCTGGGCGCGGGAGCGGATCGGCGTGAGCCTTGCCTATCTGTCCGGCTGGAGCCTGATCAATGGCGGCCTTGTCTATCTTGGCTGGGCGCATCTTCCGGGGCTTGCCCTTGGCCTCGGTGTGGCCGGGGCAGGTGCGATTATCCTGACCAGCGCGCTGATTGTGAACTGGGGCAGGCTCGGCTTTCTGCGCCATTTCGGCGAGAACTCCATTGTTATCTATCTGGCGTTTTTCTTTCCAATGGGCCTTGCCCGGGTGATCCTCCTCAAGCTTGGTGTGTTCGACACCGGCACTGTGTCGCTGATTGTCACGGTCACCGCCACGGTCAGCCCGGTGATCCTCTACTGGATCATATGCAAGACAAACCTGGGCTGGTTCCTGTTCAAACGGCCTGCCTGGGCCCATCTGACCGGCACCTTTTCTGGCCGGCGCCGGCCGCAGGCGGCTGAGTGAGCTGAGCGGTCCGGAATTTTTGTCTTTAGGACTTTTCTCAGACGCGTGGGGCAGGCATGATCCGCGCCATGTCGACGCAAGATTCCTTCCCTGCCCTCACTGCTGACGACCACCTTATTCTGGTTGACGGTTCCACCTTCATTTTCCGGGCCTATCACGCGCTGCCGCCCTTGACGCGCAAGCCGGACGGGCTGCCGGTCGGGGCCGTTTCCGGTTTCTGCAACATGCTCTGGAAGCTGCTGCAGGAGGGCCTGACCCCGGAGGAAGGCGACGAGCCGACCCATTTCGCGGTGATTTTCGACCATTCCTCGAAAACATTCCGCAGTGAGATCTATCCCGAGTACAAGGCGCAGCGTCCGGAACCGCCGGAGGATCTGGTGCCGCAATTCGGCTTGATCCGGGAGGCCACCCGGGCCTTTTCCGTGCCCTGTGTGGAGCAGGAAGGCTTTGAGGCCGATGATCTGATCGCAACCTATGCCCGCCAGGCCGCGGAGCAGGGCTCACGGGTGACGATTGTCTCGGGCGACAAGGACCTGATGCAGTTGATCGGGCCGAAGGTCGGCATGATCGACACCATGAAAAACAAGGTCTTTGGCGAGCCGGAGGTGTTTGAGAAATTTGGCGTCGGCCCGGACAAGGTGATCGAGGTGCAGTCGCTGGCGGGCGACAGCGTCGACAACGTGCCTGGCGTACCGGGCATCGGCCTGAAGACCGCCGCGCTGCTGATCAACGAATTCGGCGATCTGGAAACGCTGCTGGCCCAGGCAGAGACCATCAAGCAGAAGAAGCGCCGGGAAAACCTGATCGAATTTGCCGATCAGGCCCGGGTGTCCAAGCAACTGGTTACCTTGAAGCAGGATGTGCCGGTGGAGATTCCTGTCGGCAGCCTGGGGGTGACCGAGGTGGACGGCCCCAAGGCAGTGGGCTTTTTGAAGGCCATGGGCTTCACGACCCTGACCAAACGGGTGGCGGAGACCACCGGCGCGGATCTGGCGGGCGTGGGCGCCACGGAGTTCGAGGTTCCCGGCTGGGATGTGCCCGATCACAAGGGCCGTATGGCCGAGCGGGCCCAAAGCGTGCAGGGCGGTGCGGCGGCCGGTGGCGAAAGCGGTGGCGTGGACGGCCTGATGACACCGGGAAGCCTTGCGGAAAGCCGGGCCCAGGCCATTGGCGCTCTGCCGGTGGCGCCCGGCGCCTATGAGACGGTCACCACCGTGGAGCGTTTGAAGGAATGGTGCGCTGCCGCCACTGAGAAGGGCTATGTCGCCTTTGACACGGAAACCACATCGCTGGATGCCATGCAGGCGGATCTGGTCGGCCTGTCCCTGGCCACCGAACCGGGCAAGGCTTGTTATGTGCCGCTGGCCCATGTGGATGGGGAGGGCGACCTTCTGGGCGGCGGCGGTCTGCTGCCGGACCAGATCCCCTTGAGCAAGGCGCTTGAGGTGCTCAAACCGATGCTGGAGGACCGGGCGGTTCTGAAGATCGCCCAGAACTTGAAATACGACTGGCTGGTCATGACCCGCCACGGCATCGATATCGGCCCGGCTGATGACACCATGCTCTTGTCCTACACGGTGGATGCGGGCAAGGGCGGCAACGGCATGGACGAATTGTCCGAGCGCTGGCTCGGCCACAAGCCGATCCCGTTCAAGGAGGTCTGCGGTTCGGGCAAGTCGATGATCACCTTCGACAAGGTGCCGGTCGACAAGGCGACCGCCTATGCCGCCGAAGATGCGGATGTCACTTTGCGCCTGTGGCTGATCCTGAAGCCGCGCCTGGCCAGCGAACATATGGCCACTGTCTATGAAACGCTGGAACGGCCGATGGTGCCGGTGCTGGCGCGCATGGAACAGCGGGGCATTTCTGTCGATCGGCAGATGCTGTCGCGTCTGTCCGGAGATTTCGCCCAAGGCATGGCCGCGCGCGAAGCCGAAATCTACGAGCTGGCCGGGGAGACCTTCAATATCGGCTCGCCCAAACAGCTCGGTGATATCCTGTTCGGGAAGATGGGCCTGCCCGGCGGCAAGAAAACCAAGACCGGCGCCTGGTCCACGTCTGCCCAGGTGCTGGAGGATCTGGCCGCCGAAGGCCATGACCTGCCGTCGAAAATCGTTGCCTGGCGTCAGCTCTCCAAGCTGAAATCCACCTATTCCGACGCCCTGCCCGGCTATATCAATCCGTCAACGAACCGTGTGCACACATCCTATGCGTTGGCGGCGACCACCACCGGCCGCCTGTCCTCGTCCGAGCCGAACCTGCAGAATATTCCGGTGCGCACGGAAGAAGGCCGCAAGATCCGTCAGGCATTTGTGGCCAACAAGGGCCACAAGCTTGTCTCCGCCGATTACAGCCAGATCGAATTGCGGGTCCTGGCCCATATGGCCAATATTCCGCAGCTTCAAAAGGCCTTTGAAGACGGGCTGGACATTCATGCCATGACGGCGAGCGAAATGTTTGGCACACCGATAGAGGGCATGGACCCGATGGTGCGCCGCCAGGCCAAGGCGATCAATTTCGGCATCATCTATGGCATTTCCGCCTTCGGCCTTGCCAACCAGCTCGGCATTTCGCGTGGCGAGGCGGGCGACTATATCAAGACCTATTTCGAGCGCTTCCCGGGAATCAAGGATTATATGGAAGCGGTCAAGAAACAGGTGCATGCGGATGGCTGTGTCACCACGATCTTCGGCCGCAAGGCCCATTATCCGGAAGTGAACACCAAGAACCCGAACATGCGTGCCTTTTATGAACGGGCGGCGATCAACGCGCCGATCCAGGGCTCGGCCGCCGACATCCTGCGCCGGGCCATGGTGCGCATGGAAGAGAGGCTGTCTGCCGCCGGATTGAGCGCGCAGATGCTGCTGCAAGTCCATGACGAACTGATTTTCGAGGTGCCGGACGCCGAGGTCGAGGCGACCCTGCCCGTGGTCCGGGACGTCATGGAAAATGCTTGCGACCCGGTTCTGAAACTGTCCGTTCCGCTCCAGGTCGATGCCCGTGCAGCAGACAATTGGGACGAGGCGCATTAGAGCGCGCCGCATTCATCCGGTTTCAGGCTGTTGTGTCTTGCGCGTTGAGATCGTTGATTTCAGGCTGCGACAGGCAAAGCCGATACAACGCGGCTTGTGTTGACAGCGCCAGAGCCCGGCCAGAGCCGGGGCTTTGGGCAGGGATATGGGCTGACCCCGGCCCGGTCAAACGGGTCGCGATCAACTGCACTTGGTAGTACACGTATCTGTCGTCCCGGCCTCGCGCCGGGACCGTCTCCAGCCGTAGAAAGGCCCCTGGCGCAAGGCCGGGGCTGTGCTTTGGGAGTGAAAGACGCGGGTCAGACCAGTGCCATCACGCGGGAAGGACCGCCGGTGCCGCCACGGTTTTTCGGGGCGCCGACAATCAGCGTGGCGCCGCTGGCAGGCAGAAGATCCAGATTGGCGATGCATTCCAGACCCCAGCGGTTGCTGGGAAGCCAGGCATAATGAACCGCAAAATCGGCGGACTTGCCGAAGTCAAGCGACAGGCTGTCGACGGCAATACCGGCCACATCCGCCTCATCCATCAGCATTTGCACCGCTTCCAGATGAAAGCCGGGGAAATGCATCACGCCGTCCGCATCCGCATTGCGGAATTTCTCCGTGGCCACATGGGCGTCCCAGCCGGAATTCATGGCCACACAGGCGCCCTTGGGAATGTCGCCATTTGCGGCAATCCAGGCTTTCAGGTCGTCCGGGGTCACTTGCGCATCGGCGCTCTCGGCGGCTCTCGCCTTGATGTCGACAATGCAGAGCGGTGCGACAAGGTTGGCCACCGGGATTTCGGCAACCGAATGGCCATCAGCGGAAAAATGTAACGGCGCATCCAGATGGGTGCCCGTATGTTCATTGATCCGCATGTCGAACAGATTGTAGCCGTCCTTGGCAAATTCGGTCAGCTGCTCGGCAAAGAATTGCTGCCCTCCAGCAAAGGTCGGAAAGCCGTCATGGAGCTCGTGGGTCATGTCCGTGACTGTTGACGGAACCTCGGCAAGGGCAGGCAGGGCCCCGGAGACCGACGCGCAGGCAGCAACTCCGGCACTGACCGCAGCCGCTTTAAAAAAGTCCCTCCGGGATAACATCCGCTCTTTGACAGAGTTCAAAACACAAAGATCACACATGACACCACTCTCTCTCGTTGTTTTCAAGAGAATGCTGCCAAGGGACTTCCAAAAAGGCCAGTCGAAAAGTTGATCAATCGCCGTCATCTTGTGCCGGGGAAACAGTCAGAGACTAGCGTCTACCCGAGTGCTTTGATGCCTGTGGCTTTCATATGGAGGCACTCTGGTTTTTCTTTTGCGTTGAACACTCTGAATTTCAGTCAGCGGAACACAAATCCGGTGAACCGCACGGGGCTATAGGCCTGGTTCAGATGACCCGGAGATCCGGCTGATTTTTCCCGGCAAGGGCGGAGCGCGGCGTGATGACGCTTTCCAGAAGCTTGGTCAGGTGCTCTTCCAGATAATCGACAATCGGCGAGCGGGCCTTGGACGGGGTGTAGATGGCAAGCTCTGCAGAGGGCAGGGCCGGGAATCCGTCCTGATCGCGCAGGAGCCGGAAGCCGTCCAGAATGGCGCCGGAGGGCAGGCAGCAGACACCGGCACCCGAAGTGACGGCCACCTGGGCAGCGGCAACGCTTGTTGTGGTGATACGCTCGTACCAGTGGCGGCCGGAGCTGGCGAGGGCCCGGAAAGCAAGCTCACGGAATGGGCAAGGCTCGGGAAACAGGATCAGAGGCAGCGGGTCCGTCAGGGCGCAGTCATCGCTGATGGCCCAATGGAGCTGCTCCTCCACGATCCCGGCGGGTTCCGGTTTGCCCTGGGGCACAAGGGCGATCGCCAGATTGATCTCGTTCTGGGACAGCATCTCGTGCAGGGTTGCGCTGTCGGCCACCGTCATTTCCAGTTTGACGTTGGGATGGATGCGCACGAAGTTGCAGAAAATCGATTGAAGCTGGCCGGTTGCGAACCATTCCGGCAGGCCGACATGCACCGTGCCTGTCAATTCGGGGGCGGACAGGCGTAGCCGGGCTTCCTCATGTGATTTCAGGATTTCCGTGGCATGCTGATACAAAATTCGTCCGGCGGGGGTCAGGTTCATGGTGCGCGCAGTGCGCTCAATCAGGGGCTTGCCGACCCGTTCTTCCAGGCGCCGAAGCTGGGTGCTGACACAAGGCTGGGTGCGGTTCAACTTCCCGCCTGCATGGGTCACATTGCCAGCTTCCGCTACGGCGACAAAGGCTTCCAGCAACTCAATGTTGAAACGGCCGATTGTCATTCTGTGTCATCCCGCTTTCAGGCCGGATCCTGATCAGATCTGGCGGGTTTTCCCAAGGGGTGATCGCCTTGGTCGCGAGCATAACGTTCCATTATGAAGTTGTTCAATTATAAATTTTATGCACCTGCCAAAGTCCCGTAAACCGTGAAGTCCCGCCATCAGAATGGGTTCCCGAAATGAGTCTTGCGTTTCCTGTCAGTCAGTCAGAACCAGAGCGTGTGGCCGCAGCCACATTGTCGCTTGAAGCCAGGGTGCACCGGTCCCTTGCCTCCCATACCGAATTCAGCCTCGACCGCATCGTCACTCAGGACAACCGGGTCAAATATGCAGCCGATGGGGAGCCAGGTGAAGACACCGGCCACCTGGACGAGGTTTTCCAGCTCATGCGGGAGTTGAACGAGGTGGGCGTTGCCTCTGACACGCTCGGCCGGTTGCGTCCGCAGGGAATGTCCTTCAAGGATGCGCTGGACCGCATCTGCGCAAAGATTGCCTCAGAAGCCGCCGGACAACCCCTGATCTATGTTGAACTGGGGCCGGAACCGGTCAAAACCGGTGTCATCGTGAAAACCCTTCAGGCTCTCGGGGTCAGGATCGAGCGCTATATCGCCGTGGACATCAACCCCATGTCGGTGGCGCATATGCGCACGGCGCTGGAAGAGCTTCTGCCCGGAACGCCGCTGCAATTCGTCACCTGTTCCTTTGAAGAGTTCCGTCTCAGCGATGTGGCTGGGCCGGGGCGCGGCAGCGGTGCCCCGGCGGCAGTGATCACCATGCTCGGCTTTCAGGAAGGCAATGACGATCCCTTCGTCGTGAATGAATGGCTGCAACAGATCGCCCGGCCCGGCGATCTGCTCCTTTCGGAAAGCCAGCTCTATACTGAACATCACCGTGACCGGATTCCGGCCTTTTATTCCCACCGGGCCATGCAGCGCTTCTCAAGGATTGCCTTTGAACAGGCAGTGGACAGCAGCCTGCCCACCCTAAACCGCTTCTTCGTGCTGCCGGTTCCGTTTGCGGGCGGGGAGACGGCGCAAGTGGCGATCCTCGGAGAGGAATTTTCAACCACAACCAAAACAAGAGCCTTGCACGTCTCCAACTTCTGCCTGAAACTCACTCTCGACCAATATCGACGTTACAGAGAGCAAGGTGGATCTTTCACGATTGCCGGTGAGACCTTTACCGATGACGAGACACTTCACTTCCAGCTCTCCCGCCGGGCATGAAGCGGCCCGGAAAGCCCGCGGCCTCACGGTCGCGGGTCTGGCCATTGTCGCGGCAACCTATGGGCTGGCCCGCTATTGTTTTGGTCTGTTCCTGCCCGAGATCCGGCTGGAATTCGGTCTGTCTACGGAAACGGTTGGCCTGATTGCGGGCCTGTCCTATGCCGGATATCTGCTGGCCACATTTCTGGGCTCCGGCCTGTCAACCTGGTTCGGCCCGAGGCTGCCCATTCTGCTCGGCGGTCTGGCGGCTGCCACCGGTATGGCCATCATTGCAGCCGCGCCCGATCCCTGGACCCTTGCTGTTGGTGTTTTTCTGGCGGGCACCAGCCCGGGGCTCGCCTATCCACCCTTCTCCGATGTGATTGTGCGGCACACGGAACCGCACCGCCAGAACGCCATCTATGCCTGGATCAATTCCGGCACGGGCTTTGGGGTGGCGCTGGCCGGGCCGCTGGCGCTGTTTGCCGGGGAAGACTGGCGGTTGGCCTGGTTCGTCTTTGCCGGGCTCGCCCTGCTGATCACCTTTTGCAATCTGTGGACCTTGCCCCGGCAGGGGCTTCGGGCCTCCAATGCCAGAGCGGCCCTGTCGCCCCGCTTTCTGTTGCAAACGGTGGCCAGGCCCCTGTTTGTGGCCGCCTTTCTGTTCGGGATCTTTTCTGCCGTCTATTGGACCTATGCGGTGGAACTTCTACTGGCGCTGACCGGCAACGGGCGCGACGCCATTTTGTTCTGGATCGTGCTCGGCATGGCCGGGGTCACCGGATGTTTCGCCGGCGGCCTGGTCAACCGCTGGGGTCTGACTACCACCTATTGGGTTCTGGCTCTTGTCGTCGGCTCGGCAATCGCCACATTGCCGCTTCTGATCGGCATTGCTTATGGCATTTATGTTTCCGCTGCCTTTTTCGGCTCCGGCTTCATCGTCATGACCGCCGTTTTTGGCATGTGGAGCATGCGCATTTTCCGGGATGCCCCATCCATCGGTTTCGGCCTGACATTTTTCCTGATTTCGCTTGGCCAGGCGGTCGGCCCTGTTGTGGGCGGGTTTGCCATTCCGGTTCTGGGCCATACGATGCTGTTTGCCGGCTCGGGCCTGTTGTGCTGCGGGATGGCGGTCCTGCGGCCGCCTGCGCAGGGGATCACCTTAAGGAATACATAACAGCGAATTATGATGTCGCAGAGCGGCATAACCGCAATCGTCTGGTTTTTGCCTCAAAACGCAGGCATCATAACAGCACGTTATAGTAGTAAAGTGTGAACATGCCGATGATCGTTTCCAAGCTGCAGACGGAGGAGCGCCAGCTCGATACAGAGCTGTGCCGCGCCATGTTTGAAAAAGACCCGGACAAGATGATTGCGCTCCTGTCGGACTGGCTTGAGCTGAACGGCTTGACCATAAGCGCGGATTTTCAGATCCCGGCCTATCTGGAACAGGTTTTGGTGGCGGCTTCCCAGAACAGCGAAACGGCCAGCGCGTTCCGCGTTTTCGCCTCCTGAGCAGTCTGATTGTCATGAAGGGTTTGAAGATGTCGCGTCTTCAATACCATCTCCCGGAACTGCGGGCCGGTTGAGAAGCTCCCGGTCAGACAAGGCCTTGACATAGGCAAATTTGTTCCATTTTTGTTCTTGATTCTCCCGCATCACTATGGTTCCCTTCCTGGCGCAACTTCAGCAAATCAGGTGCCTGCCGCTGTCTGGAATCAGAGATTTCAACGCAAAAGACGAAACAATTTGAATCCGGATGAACGCGACACGCTCCCAAGGGTGAGGACAGGCTATGGTCTCTCGGGTCACGACGGTTGCCTTTCAGGGCATCGAGGCGGTGCCGGTGGATGTTCAGGTCCATGTCGGCCCGGGCATGGTGGCCTTTACCATTGTGGGCCTACCCGACAAGGCGGTGGCCGAAAGCCGGGAGCGGGTGCGGGCCGCCCTCTCTGCCTCCGGGTTGGCGTTGCCCGCCAAACGGGTCACCGTCAATCTGGCTCCGGCCGATCTGCCCAAGGAAGGGTCCCATTACGATCTGCCCATTGCGCTTGGGGTGATGGCCGCTATCGGCGCCCTGCCGGGGGACTTTCTGGAGGGGTACGTGGTGCTGGGAGAGCTGGCCCTGGATGGCACACTGGCACCTGTCGCCGGTGTCCTGCCTGCGGCCATGGGCGCCAACGGGCTCGGCAAGGGCTTGGTCTGTCCGGAGGCCAGTGGCAGCGAAGCCGCCTGGGCCGATCCGGACATGGACATTCTGGCCCCCCGTTCGCTGATCCAGCTGGCCAATCATGTCAAGGGCACGCAGATCCTCAGCCGCCCGGCGGCAAAGCTTCAGGGCAATACCGGGCCGTTGCCCGATCTGGCCGAGGTCAAGGGCCAGGAAAGCGCCCGCCGGGCACTGGAAATCGCAGCGGCCGGAGGCCACAACCTGCTTATGACCGGACCTCCCGGCTCGGGCAAATCCATGCTTGCAAGCCGCCTGCCCTCCATCCTGCCGCCGCTGACCCCGCGCGAGCTTCTGGAAGTTTCCATGATTGCTTCGCTGGCCGGGGAGCTGGCAGAAGGCAAGCTCACCGACCGGCGGCCTTTCCGGGCGCCGCACCATTCCGCCTCCATGGCCGCCCTTGTGGGCGGCGGGCTGCGCGCCCGGCCCGGTGAAGTGTCTCTGGCCCATCACGGCGTACTGTTTCTGGATGAGCTGCCGGAATTCAACCCGCAAGTGCTCGACAGTCTGCGCCAGCCCCTGGAAACCGGCGAAGCGGTGATCGCCCGGGCCAATCACCGGGTCACCTATCCGGCGCGCATTCAATTGATCGCGGCTATGAACCCCTGCCGCTGCGGTCATGCGGGCGAGCCGGGCCACCAGTGCCGGAGGGGTGAGCGCTGCGCCGCGGACTATCAGGCCCGGGTCTCCGGGCCTTTTCTGGACCGGATCGATCTGCGCATCGATGTTCCGGCCGTCACCGCCACCGATCTGATCGGCCCGGCAGAGGCGGAACCGTCTGCGGCTGTGGCTGCACGGGTGGCCGAGGCGCGGCGCCTGCAGGAAGACCGTTTCTTGAACCTGGGTCTGCTCTGCCGCACCAATGCCCAGGCCCCTGCCGCTGCCGTGGAGGCCATGGCTCAGCCGGACGCTTTGGGTCTGGCGTTCCTGCGCGATGCAGCTGAAAAGCTGCGCCTCAGCGCCCGGGGCTATCACCGGGTTCTCAAACTGGCCCGCACGCTGGCGGATCTGGATGCGAAGGATCAGGTCGGCCGGATTCACCTTGCCGAAGCCCTCAGCTACCGGGGCCGGGATGTGTCAAGGCAGGCGGCGTGACAGCACTCCTTGAACAAAGGGGCGGGAAAGGCCGCCGGTCCAGCCGGTGGTGAGACCCTGTCAGGTGCGGGACGGCGCTTTCTGGAGGCTGCATTTGGCATGGCCTTGAAGATCAAGGGACGCAAGCGTCCCGGAGCGTTCATAAAGATACCCCTGGGCCATGTGGCCGCCGAGCTCCCGCATGATCCTGGCCTGCTCGTCCGTTTCCACCCCTTCCACGACAACATCAAGGTTCAGGGCCTGGCCAAGCTTGATCATTGCGGCTGCAATGGTCCGGGTCTCCGGGTTGCCGGTCACGTCCTGGGTGAAGGACCTGTCGATCTTGAGCGTGTGAAACGGCAGGCGGCTGAGGGTCAGCATATTGGAATAGCCGATGCCGAAATCGTCAATCGCAAAGCGGAACCCGTGTTGGCCAAGCGTGCTCATGATTTCCCGCGCCGCTTGAATGTCCCGGATGAGGGCCTGTTCGGTAACTTCAAACTTGACCTGTTGCGGGGCGACGTTCAGGCGCTGGCAGCTTGCCACAATATGGTCCGCGAGGTGGGGGTCCCGGAGATTTTGCTCCGCCAGATTGAAGACAGAGCGAATCAGACCCATGTCTCAAAGACCTATTGTCCGGCAGAGTTCACATGAGGAGAGACCCCGATGCTCGTGACCACCACCAACACCGTTCAGGGCAAGGATCTGGACTATAAGGGCCTTGTCACCGGGGAGGCCATTCTCGGCGCGAACCTGTTCAAGGACCTGTTCGCCGGAATTCGCGATATCGTTGGAGGCCGGTCCGGCGCATATGAGGAAGAGCTGGCTAAGGCGCGCACCATTGCAATCAACGAAATGTGTCAGCAGGCACAGGCCATGGGGGCAAATGCGGTGATCGGCGTGGATCTTGACTATGAAACCGTGGGCCAGAATGGCTCCATGCTGATGGTCAGTGCCACTGGAACGGCGGTTATTGTCCGCTGAGGCCGCCGGTGACGGAAGCCCGGCGGCAAGGCGGTGCCTCACCAATGCCTGACACCTTTCTGCTGCATCCAGGATTTTCCGAAGACCAGCGCGGGACGGCGGCGCAGCTCTTCTGGGACGCCTTTGCGGGCAAACTCGGCTTTGTCCTGCGGCCGGCTCCCAGGGCGCTTGCGTTTCTGGAGGCGGTCCTGGACCCGGCCTTTGCAATCGGAGCCAGTGCGCCCGACGGCACCTTGCTGGGTCTTGCAGGCTTCAAGACCCGAGAGGGGGCCTTGACCGATGGATCGCTGGGGCAGCTATGCAGCACCTATGGTGCCCTTGGAGGACTCTGGCGGGCGCTGCTTCTGGAGGGCCTGGAGCGGACGGTGGAACCGGACGGGCTGCTGATGGACGGCATTTTTGTCAGTGCCGCCGCCCGTGGCCAGGGCATTGGCAGCGCGCTTTTGCAAAGTGTGTTTGACAAGGCGGCCCAGGACGGGCTGAAGAAGGTCCGCCTGGATGTGGTCGACACCAATCCCCGGGCGCGGGCCCTTTATGAACGGATGGGGTTTGAGGCAGTGTCAGAGGAAAAAACCGGTCCGCTTCGCCATGTTTTCGGTTTTTCGGCGGCAACGCGCATGGAAAAGCGGATCGGCCGGGCTGCAGAGAAGACATAGCATCCTTTCGGGCGCCGCAGTGTACAGCAGAGCGCTTCAAAGGTATCGTGATGTGCAATGCCAAGGGAGGATGGCATGCGCGACGTAGACCATGTCAGCGAAATCGACCGGGTCTTGCAGGGACACGAGACCGGCAGGGATACGCTTGTGTCAGAAAGCTGGCGGCGCTGCGTGGAGACCTACGGCATGGATCCGGCCCGCCCGGAACCGGCCCATATCGTCACGGACCAGCAGCTGCGCGAACATCAGGAACAGTCCGAACGGCTGATTGCAACGGCCCGGTCTGGGCTGCGGAGCCTGTTCAAGCAGGTTGCGGGACAGAATTATGTGCTCCTGCTGGCGGATTCCAAAGGCATCTGCGTCGACTTTTTTGGCGATCCCCGTTTTGAGGAAGACCTGCGTCAGGCGGGGCTTTATCTTGGCTCCGACTGGTCGGAAGGTCTGGCCGGAACCTGCGGAGTCGGGTCGTGTCTGGTCACGGGCAAGGCGGTCACGATCCATCAGGGAGACCATTTCGGCCTTCCCCACACGCCGCTCTCCTGCACGTCGGCCCCGATCTATGACACGAACGGAAACCTGTCTGCCGTGCTGGATATTTCCCTGCTACGCTCCCCCAGTCCGAAATCAAGTCAGAATCTGGCCATGAACCTTGTCACCGCCTCGGCCCGCCGGGTGGAAATGGCCAATCTCATGGCCATGACCCGGCGTGAATGGGTGCTGCGTTTTTCCACTTCTGCGGAGTTTCTGGATGTGGACCCGGAAGCCGCTATTGCCCTCGACGGCAGCGGCCGCATCACGGGCATGACCCGGGGCGCGCGCGAGCTTCTGGCTCCGGAGGATTTTTTCGCGCCCCAAGGGCGGTCTGGATTGATCGGGTCCCGGATTGACATGCATCTGGATCTGGACATCAACGAGCTGCCCGCCCTCATGAGCGGGCGCCCGCCGGAAGACAGGGTGCTGCGCTTGCGGGATGGCCGGGGGCTCTATGCCCATGCGATTGCCCCGCAGGCGGCCCGGCATCCGGCGGGGCCTGTGGCACGTGGGCTGCCGGGCCCGATGCGCAGCTTCTGTGGACCGGATGCGGCCCTTGCCGGTTTGGCCGCCCAGGCTGCCCGGCTGGCCCCCACCCGGCTGCCCCTGCTGCTGAGCGGTGAAACGGGAACCGGCAAAGACTATCTGGCCAGGGCAATCCATGTGCTGGGCCCGTCGGACCGGTCCTTTCACAGCCTGTGCTGCTGCGGGCTCAAGGCCGGACAGCTGGCTGAGCTTGCCACGGCTCCGGCCGGAACCTTGTTCCTGCGCGGGGTTGAGGATCTGGACGGGCAGGAGCAGGCAGAGCTTCTGGCGCTTCTGGCGCTTCTGGACGCACGCAGCGACCTGCGCGCGATTGCCTCCACCCGGCGGGATCCGGAAAGCGCCCTGAAGCTCAAGGGCCTCCGGCCGGATCTTTATTTCCGTTTGGCAGGAGCCGTACTTGTTCTGCCGCCGCTGCGCCACCGGAAAGATTTCGACTGGCTGGTGGACCGGTTGCTGCGGCGTTCGCCCCGGGATGTCCGCCTGTCTCCGGCCGCGCGCACGGAGCTAGGCGGACGGGCCTGGCCGGGCAATATCCGCGAGCTTGCCAATATGCTTCACGGGGTCCTGGCGATTGTGGACGGGCCGCTCATCGATGTTGCCGACCTGCCGGTCTACCCCCTGGCCGGGCCGCAGCAGCAGGACCCCGGGGCGGAGCTTGAAACGCTTCTGGAGGCTTGCGGGGGGAACATGTCGAAGGCCGCACGGCGGCTCGGGGTCAACCGGTCCACGGTACTCCGGCGGATGCGCAAGGCCGGCCTGATTGGCAAAGACCCGTCCTGAGCTTTTCTGCCAATCCTTGGTGCGGATGTGTTGCATGTTGTTGCGTGCGCAACAGAATTGAAAAAATCCGGCCGCGTGCTGGCATTTTGGGCTGAATTCAGTCGCCATCAAGGAGCTGGCTTTGCGATCCTTCCTGCGCATTCAGGGAGGAACAAAATGCTCGACACACCATTGGTGCATCAAACCCAAACCTTTCTCGACACATTCGGCGCGGCCCTTGAGGCGGGGTGGATCGAGGAGGCTGTGGATCTGTTTCAGGACGACTGCTACTGGCGGGATCTGATCGCATTTACCTGGAACATCAAGACCGTTGAAGGCAAGGACCAGGTCCGGGATATGCTGACCCACCAGTTGAGCGCGGCATCCCCGGCCAACTGGCAGCTGGCGGACGGGGAAATTCCGGCCGAAGAAGGCGGCGTTGTCACCGCCTGGATCCGCTTTGAGACGGCGCTGGCCCGTGGCTACGGGCTGATCCGGCTGAAAGATGGCAAGATCTGGACGCTGCTGACGACCATGGTTGAGTTGAAGGGCCATGAAGAGCCCAAGGGCTTCAACCGGCCGCTCGGCGCCAAACACGGGGCGTCTAAACACCGGACCACCTGGAAGGAAGAGCGGACCCGCGAAGAGGCCGAGCTTGGCCACATGGAGCAACCCTATTGCGTGATTGTTGGCGGCGGCCAGGGCGGCATCGCGCTGGGGGCCCGCCTGCGCCAGCTCTCAGTGCCCACCATCATCATTGAAAAGAATGCCCGCCCGGGAGACAGCTGGCGCAACCGCTACAAGTCTCTCTGCCTGCATGATCCGGTCTGGTACGACCATCTGCCCTATATCAAGTTTCCGGACACCTGGCCGGTCTTCAGTCCGAAGGACAAGATCGGCGACTGGCTGGAAATGTATACCAAGGTGATGGAGCTGAACTACTGGAGTTCAACCCTGGCCAAATCTGCCAGCTATGATCCGCAGCGCAAGGAATGGACCCTTGTGGTGGAGCGGGATGGCCGGGAAATCACCTTGCGGCCGAAGCAGCTGGTCATGGCCACCGGCATGTCCGGCAAAGCCAATATTCCCGCCTTTCCGGGCATGGAGCGCTTCAGGGGCGACCAGCACCATTCATCCAGACATCCTGGTCCGGATGCCTATCGCGGCAAGAAAGCTGTTGTTGTCGGCTCCAACAATTCTGCCCACGACATCTGCGCAGCCCTTTGGGAAAACGACGTTGATGTGACCATGGTGCAGCGCTCGTCGACCCATATCGTCAAATCCGAGACCCTGATGGATGTGGGGCTTGGGGCGCTGTATTCCGAAGAGGCCGTACGCTCCGGCATGACCACCGAAAAGGCGGATCTGGTCTTCGCGTCCCTGCCCTACCGCATTCTGCACGAATTTCAGATCCCGGCCTATGCGGAAATGAAAAAGCGCGATGCAGTGTTCTATGCAGGGCTGGAAAAGGCCGGGTTCTGGCTGGACTGGGGCGATGATGACAGCGGGTTGTTCATGAAATACCTGCGCCGCGGATCCGGTTACTACATCGATATCGGCGCCAGCCAGCTCATCATCGACGGCGAGATCAAGCTGAAGCGGGGGCAGGTCACCGAGATTGCCGAGGACGGTGTGCTTCTGGACGATGGCACCCGGCTGGAAGCGGACGTGATTGTCTATGCGACCGGCTACGGCTCCATGAACGGCTGGGTGGCCGACCTTATGGGCCAGGACATGGCGGACAGGGTCGGCAAGGTCTGGGGTCTGGGGTCAGACACCACCAAGGATCCGGGCCCCTGGGAAGGCGAACAGCGCAACATGTGGAAGCCGACGCAGCAGGAGGCGCTATGGTTCCATGGCGGCAACCTGCACCAGTCACGGCACTATTCCCAGTATCTCTCCTTGCAGCTGAAAGCGCGGATGGAGGGTCTTGAGACACCGGTCTACGGTTTGCAGGAAGTGCATCACCTGTCCTGACACCCCCGGACAGGAAACAAACGCCCCCGGTCAAGGGCCGGGGGTGTTTTTTGAGGGCAAACAACATTTTGTCGGATGTGCCTTGCGCTGTTTGAGATCAGAGACTTCAACGCAAAAGACAAGCGGGTTTTCGTCAGGCGATCGCGGCCCGCTTCAAAACCTGGTGTTAGGGGCTCAAAACCCTTCGAACAGGGCCGTGGTCATGTAGCGTTCTGCAAAGGACGGGATGATGATCACAATGTTCTTGCCCGCCATGTCGTCCCGCTGGCCAACCCGGATGGCAGCCGTCAGCGCCGCGCCGGATGAAATACCGACCGGAACGCCTTCTGTTGCGGCGACTTCCCGGGCCATGGCAAACGCATCCTCATTGGCTATGGTTTGAACCTCATCAAAGAGGCTTGTGTCCAACACACCAGGCACAAAGCCTGCGCCGATCCCCTGGATCTTGTGCGGCCCGGGTGTTCCTCCGGACAGAACCGGGCTGTCCGCCGGTTCCACAGCCACCACATGAAGCTCCGGTTTGCGGCCTTTCAGCACCTCAGAAACCCCGGTAAGGGTGCCGCCGGTACCGATGCCGGAAACGAACACATCGATCTGGCCGTCGGTATCATTCCAGATTTCCTCTGCCGTGGTGTTGCGGTGGATCTCCGGATTGGCCGGGTTATTAAACTGCTGCGGCATGACCGCGCCGTCGATTTCCGACAGCAATTCCTCAGCGCGTGCGATGGCGCCTTTCATGCCTTTGGCCCCGTCGGTCAGTTCCAGCTCGGCCCCCAGGATCTTGAACATTTTGCGCCGTTCCACGGACATGGTTTCCGGCATGACCAGAACCAGCCGGTACCCCTTGGCGGCAGCGACAAAGGCAAGTGCGATACCGGTGTTGCCGGAGGTTGGCTCCACAAGGGTTGAGCGGTCCGGCTCAATCAGCCCGTCCTGTTCCATGGCCTCCACCATGGCAACGCCGATCCGGTCCTTGACGCTGGAAATCGGATTGAAGAATTCCAGCTTGGCCAGAAGGTTGGCGTGCACGTTATGCGCCTTGGCCAGACGGTTCAGGCGCACGATGGGCGTGTCGCCGATGGTCTCCGTGATGGAGGAATAGATTTTTCCGCGGCCGAATGTTTTCAGTGTCATGCCGTCTCTCCCTGGACCCCGTCATGCACAGCCTGTCTGGGAGGCGCATCGAAACGGGGAACGTTTTCAAAAATGCTCTTGTTGACCGGATCTCAAAATAGGACCCGTTGAGCAAATTTTTAAGGGATCGGACTTTTCCGGACAACAGGCTGCGGAGAACCTTTTTTCAAGAACAGCCTGCTTGCGGAAAAATCAGCCCGGTCAGTTCGCTCATCTGCTCAAACAGGACCGCCCCGGCCTTTTGTAGGGCTGCCCGGTCAGCGGATGGGTCATCGACATAGGCAAAAACGCGCATATTTGCCGCCCGGGCGGCTTTAACGCCGGGCAGGCTGTCTTCCACGACGACGCAGGCCTCCGGCGCAAAGCCGAGGCTGCGGGCCGCCAGAAGAAACACATCAGGCGCAGGTTTTCCACGGGCACAGTCTTCGGCTGAAAAGAGCCGGCCTTCCAGGCGCGGCAGCAAGCCCGCACTGCCAAGGGTCGTGCGCATCTTCTGATAGCGTCCGGAAGACCCGACACAATAGGGCAGCCCGGCCGTGTCCAGCGCGTCAAGCACGCCGGAGATCCCCGGAATGGCCGGGACGCCTGCCTTGAAGCTTTCCAGATCCCGCGCGCGCACCTGATCCGGCCAGTCTTGCGGCAGGGCCTGGCCGATAAGGGCTTCGACCATCTCCTGCACATTTTCAAGGGTGCGGCCCATGAAACGCCGCTGGCATTCCGGCCCGGAGATCGGATAGCCAAGATCCGTGATCAGTTCGGCCATGTTGGCGTTGGTGAGCCGCTCAGTGTCTACCAGAACGCCGTCACAATCAAAGATAACCAGGTCAGGTATCATGGGACCTGTCAGTTCTCGCCAGTGGAGCCGAAACCGCCGGTGCCCCGGATCGTTTCCGATAGGGCGCCGACCTCTTGGATCTCGGCCTGCAGCACGGGCGCAATCACCATCTGGGCGATCCGGTCCCCCCGGTTGATCTGAAACGGCGCGTCTCCGAGATTGATCAGGATGACCTTAACCTCGCCCCGGTAGTCCGCGTCGATGGTGCCGGGTGTGTTCAGAACCGTCACGCCGTGTTTGGCCGCAAGGCCGGAGCGGGGGCGCACCTGTGCTTCAAAGCCGGCCGGCAGGGCCATGGCAAGGCCAGTCGGCACCAGTGCACGCGCGCCGGGCACCAGCTCAAGGGGCGTGTCGACCGCCGCAAGCAGGTCGAGACCAGCGGCCAGTTCCGATTGGTAAGCCGGCAAAGGCAGGTCAAGGCCATGGTCGAGGCGTTTCAGTTCCAAAGTAACGCTCATGCAATTCGTTCCGTATTTGAGTTGAGTGCGAATGACGACATTCGGCGTCTCCTGTCAAGTTTGCCAATGCAGTGTCATTTCTGCAGAAATTTGATCTAACCACTTGAAGTCGCGACGTTCGCCTGAAACACTCTGGCCATCGAATTGTTGCCTTGGTTGGGAGATTTGCAACATGAGACGTTTGTTTTTTGCAGTTGCGGCAGGGGTTTTTCTGGTTGCCGCGCCAGCGGCCTTCGCCCAAACGGTCGGATTTGCCGAAGCCATCAAGATCCTGTCGGCAAGTTGCGGCAAGGACATCAACACCTATTGCAAGTCCGCAACGCTGGCCAATAACGGGATCGGCAAATGCCTTGAAGAAAACCAGGCGAAGATTTCGCAAAAGTGCAATGCCGACCGGCAGGTCGTGACGTCACTCATCCAGGAACGGCTGGCGGCTCAGGCTGCGGCACCGAAGATCTGCCAGCGCGATGCGGCCCAATATTGCAAGGGCGTGAAGGCCGGTGCCGGTCACATCCTGCGCTGCCTGCTAAAGGCGCAACCTTCCGTCAGCAAAAAATGCAACACCGCCATCGACCTGGCCGGCTACCGTTAAGTTTTCCCGGAGCAATTTCATGAAAAAGTGTTTACTTGCCGGCCTGTCGGCTGCTCTTGTCGCCATGTCCGCCTCCGCTGCGTTTGCCCAGACCAAGCTCAGCCGCAACGAGATTATCAACTCTCTTCAGGGCGCCCAGCAGAAAGTTGATGTCACGGCGGATGACTTGCAAAAAGCCGCCTTTGAGAACATCCAGAAATATCCGGGCGGCAACGCGCCGGGCAATCTGCCGCTCTGGGACAAGCTGGCCTCCCTGCGCCAGTTCAACGTGGAAATCACCTTTGAGCTGAACTCCGCCCGCATCCGGCCCGAATCCTACGAAACCGTGGGTCTGATCGCCGATGCGCTGCATACACCGTATCTTCAGGGTCAGACCTTCTTCATTGTCGGCCATACGGATGCAACGGGACCGCGGGAATACAATCTGGAACTGTCCATCAAACGGGCGCAGTCTGTCCGCGAAGCGCTGGTCACCACTTTCCAGGTGCCGGGAGAGTATCTGAAGGCGGTCGGCCTCGGTGAGGAGCAGCTCCGGGATCCCTCCAAACCCGATGCGGCGATCAACCGCCGGGTCCAGCTGATCAATGTGGGCTACCGTTGACAGGTTGACCCGGTCAGCAGGGTCACAGACCTGTCAGCCGCTCCCGGGAGGCCGGGGGCGGTTTTTGTTTGCCGGGATTGTTCTCAAATCCGGAACAGCCCTTTTCCGAAAACGTGCCTTCTGATCGCTTTGAAGCTGACTATCCTTAAGGCATGGAGTTGAAAGTGAATGGAAGGAGAGCCCGGATGAGCGCGGCTCTGAACCCGGTTCCACCGGTCTTTTTCGCCCATGGATCGCCGACCCTGGCCGTGGAAGACACGCCGGCCAGCCGGTTTCTGAAGGGATTTTCCAGATATCAGGATTGCCCGAACGCGGTGCTGATCCTGTCGGCCCATTGGCAGACGGAGCGGCTGAAACTGTCCGCCCCCGGGCCGCTGCGCACCTATCATGATTTCCGGGGGTTTCCGCCGGAGCTCTACGAGATCAGCTATCCGGCGAGCGCCAGCGAAGACCAGGTTGATGAAACAGCCAAGCTTTTGGAAGCAAGTGGCTATGACGTCGAGCTGGACAGCGAGTGGGGGCTGGATCACGGTGCCTGGGTGCCCCTGTCCCTGGCCTTTCCGCGTGCCAATATTCCGGTCGCCGCCTTGTCTCTTCCCATCGGCAGCACCCCGCAAAGCCTCTATGAGCTTGGCCGCGCCATTGCCCCGTTGAAGGAGAAGGGGGTTCTGATTGCCGGCTCGGGCAGCACCACGCACAATCTGGGCGAGATGGGCCCGCAAGGGGCGGACACTCCCGGTTGGGTCAGGACATTCGACAACTGGCTGGAAAAAGGTCTCACAAGTGGCCAGATCAGCTATTTTCAGAACCTTGAAGCGGCTCCGGACTATGGCCGGAACCACCCGACAAATGAACATATCCTTCCGGTGTTTTTCCCCTTGGGGGCCACCGGGACGCAGGCCCATGCGGAGTTGTTGCACAGAAGCTATGAATACGGCTCCCTCAGCATGAGTTATTTCCGCTTTGCCGCATGAGCCCTTTGGCGCAGGTAAGGAGGTAGGACCGGCAGGTCTATTTCAGCTCGCCAAGCTCAAGGGCCATTTCCCAGGAAACGGGGTCAAAGCCGACAAAATTCTTGACCGCCCCTTCCACGATGGGCCGTTTGATGGTGGACGGATTGCTGGTCATAACGTCCAGGGCGCTGGCTGCATCGGTCACACCGTCCTTGGTATCTTCGTCAAGCTTGCGCCAAGTGGTGCCGCGTTTGTTCAAAATGGTTTCCCAGCCGAACTCCTTCACGAAATCCGCCAGCTTACCGCTGTCCACACCCTCTTTCTTGTAGTCATGAAATTCATAGGCGACCCCCGCCTCTTCGAGAAATTTGCGGGCTTTCTTGACCGTGTCGCAGTTCTTGATGCCGTAAACTTTCATTGCGCGTCTTTCCTTGATCAGGCTCTGTGGCGCGGAGAGTTGCGCTTTGGCGCCGGGCTTTCAAGCCCCGCGGGCCACTTTCCACGGCTCCGGCTTGACCCGGGCGCGTTCTCAAGTATCAGGTCTTTGAGCGAAGGTGGAGGGGCCGCGCCTTCGCCAGCCAGCAAGAGGGAAAGGTCCTGCGCAACAGCCGGGAGACAGGCATGACAGCATCTGCAAAACCGGTCGCTTCGGCCAAGCCCCAGGCCAGCCCCCTGGCCAGAATGGCCCCTTCCCTGGGCAACTGGCGCCAGCGCCTGCGTCTGTGGAGCGGGCTGATCCTGTTCGTCTTTTGCCTCAGCCACTTTTCCAACCATGCGCTGGGCATTGTTTCTGTCGAGGCGATGGAGGCGGCGTCTGTCTGGCACTACCGCATCTGGCGCAGTGTCCCCGGCGAGCTGCTTCTCATTGTTGCGGCCCTGACGCATGTTGTGCTGGCCCTGTGGCGGACCGCCCGGCGGCGGACCTTGAAAATGCCCCGGTGGGAATTTGTCCAGCTTGTCCTTGGTTTCTACATCCCCTGGACGCTGATTCCCCATGTGGTCACTACCATGGGGCTCGCCAACGGGTTCGGCTTTTCCCCGACCTATCACCAGATGCTGACCATTCTCTGGCCCTCCAACGCGGTGTCTCAATCCCTGCTGCTTCTGGTGGTCTGGGGCCATGCCATGCTGGGCCTGCATTTCTGGCTCCGTCTATATCCGCTCTATCACCGGCTGCGCCATGCCGCGCTGGCCTTTGCCATCGCTCTGCCGGTTCTGGCCCTTTGGGGGTTCATTGAAGGCGCGCGCCGTCTGGAACTGGCGAAGGAAGTCAAGGTGACGGTGACAGAGGGCCAGTTCGACTGGCTCTACACGGTGACCGGCCAGATCCGCGCCGTCGTGTTTGGCCTGATTGCCGTCAGCCTGCTTGTGATCCTGATCCGCTATCTCTTCAGCTTGAGTGCCCTCAGGCTGACCATTTCCTATCCCGGCAGCCTCACGGTGAAAGCCAAGCCCGGCGCCACATTGCTGGAAATCAGCCGCAGCAATGATGTCCCGATTGCATCCGTGTGCGGGGGCCGCGCCAGATGTTCAACCTGCCGGGTCAAGGTGCTGGAGGGGAAGGATAAATTGTCGCCGCCGGAAGGCGCTGAAAAGGCCGTGCTGGCCAGGATCGGTGCGGAAGGCGATGTCCGGCTCGCTTGCCAGATCCGGCCGCAGCACAATATCGGGGTGCAGCCGCTGGTGTCGGTCAAGGCGGGTGCCCTGTCCGGTGACAGTCTCAAGGATGCCTATTATTGGGGCGTGGAGCAGGAGGTTGTGGTGATGTTCGTGGATTTGCGCAACTTCACCCGCATCACGGAAGCTCAGCTTGCCTACGATGTGGTGTATCTTCTGAACAATTATCTGGACCTCTCCTCAGCCGCAATCCTCGCCGAAGGCGGGTTTGTCGACAAGTTCATCGGCGACGGCATCATGGCCATCTTCGGCATGGACACCAATGCGAAGATCGGCGCGCGGCAGGCCTTGCGGGCTGCCCGGAGGATCGAACAGGTGATGACAACCCTGAACGCGGAAAAGGCCCCCCAGTTCCGGGACCCTATCCGCCTTGGCATCGGCCTCCATCTGGGATCTGCGATCCTGGGGCGGATCGGCGCAGCCGGGACCAATGGCGGGCTGACAGCCCTGGGCGATGTGGTCAATACCGCAAGCCGCCTGGAAACGGAAAACAAGTCGTTGGGCAGTTTCCTGGCGGTTTCCAAGTCTGTTATAGACGCGGCCGAGGCCAGAGTGCCGGAGGCGCAAACGGCGGAAATCACCCTTCGCGGCAAGGAAGCTCCCTTGCAGATATATGCCTTGCGCAGCCTGGAAACACTGGACCTGCCAGCCTCTTGATGGACAACCGCGCATCAGGGCTACAAATCACCCGCCAGCTCGCCGGCCCCGAAAGGATTTTTTTTGACACTTCGCTACACACCGCAGGACATGCTGGAAAAGCTCATTTCCTTCAACACGATTTCGGACCGCAGCAATCTCGATCTGATCGCCTTTGTCGAAGGTTATCTGGACGGTCATGGGGTGGCTTCCACACGGGTGCCGGACGGGACAGGCACCAAGGCGGGCCTGCACGCGCGCATCGGTCCGGCGGTGGCGGGCGGAGTGGTTCTGTCCGCGCACACGGATGTGGTGCCAGTGGAGGGGCAGGCATGGTCAAGTGATCCGTTCACGGCCCGGATTGACGCCGGGCGGCTTTATGGGCGCGGAGCGGCCGACATGAAGGGCTTTGCAGCGGTGGTTCTGGCCAAAGTGCCGGACTTTCTGGCCGCAAACCTGCAGCGGCCCATCCACATTGCACTGTCCTATGACGAGGAAATCGGCTGTTTCGGGGCCGGGCCGCTGGCACATGACATTCTGGCAAGGGAAGCCCTGCCGGATTTCGTCATTGTGGGCGAGCCAACAAATATGAAGGTTGTGACCGGCCACAAGGGCATTGTCGTTCTCAAGACCACGGTGACCGGGCATCCGGCCCATTCCAGCCAGTTGCACCGGGGCGTTTCAGCCATTTCCGCAGCCGCCAGGCTGATTTCCTGGCTGGATGCGCGCACAGCGGACAACAAGGCCAAGGCAGACCCGCATTGCCCGTTCATCCCTCCCTATACGACGCTCCATAGCGGCGTCATCAAAGGCGGGGAGGCCCACAACATCACGGCGCAAACCTGCGAATTCGTGTCCGATATCCGCCTGCTGCCCGGAGAGGCCGCAGCCGGCTGGATTGCCGCCTACAAAGGGTTCATCGAGCAGGATGTTCTTCCTGCAATGCTTGAAATTTCTGACGAGTGCTCAATAAAGGTTGAGGAGTTGGCAAATGTGCCGGGCCTTGCGGAAGAAACCGACGGCATGGCCGAAATGGTTGTCCGCGGCCTGACCGGTGACAATGGCCGGAACGTGGTGGTTTATGCGACAGAAGGGGGGATCTTTCAGGAGCATGGCCTGTCGACGGTTGTGTGTGGTCCCGGATCGATCGATCAGGCGCATCAAGCGGATGAATTTATTGCACTTGCCGAGCTTGACCGTTGCGCATCCTTTTTGGACAAACTGCAGCACGAAATGTCGCGAATTCGGGCATAAACAAATTTGAACTCAGACATTTGCAATGTCATAGTTCGCGCCAGTCATTGTCGGACATCTTCAGAAATTTGAGGGGCCCGGCGAAATTGGGTTGGGCAGGAAACGGGGAAAAACGAGGGGAACATGAACAAAAAGACACTAGCGCTCACCGCATTTTTGGCGGCGGGAACAATCACTGCTGCACAGGCTGAAACATTCAAGTTTGCTTTTCAGGGCAGCTTGAATTTCCTAGATCCTTACAGTCTTAACGAAACCTTTACCCTGTCGGCGCTGGGCAATGCCTATGAGGGCCTGACCCGCCGCGGGGCAGACCTGTCCATTCAGCCATCTCTGGCGGAGCGTTGGGAAATCATTGAGCCCAACCGGTGGCGGTTTTATCTGCGCAAGGGTGTGAAATTCCACAATGGCAACGATTTTACCGCCGAAGACGTGGCCTTTTCCGCGGACCGCATCCGGGCAGAAGGCTCGGATCTGACACCGCGGGTCCCGTCTGATGCAAAAGTGGAAATCGTTGACGACTACACCGTAGATTTTGTTCTAAGCGGACCCAATCCGATCCTGCACTATGAGTGGGACACGTTCTACATCATGGACAAGGAGTGGACGACCGAACACGACGCTGTCGCTGTTACCTCCGCCTCCGACGCCACGCCGAACTATGCGTCCCTGCATGCCAATGGCACCGGCCCGTTCAAGATCGTCAGCCACGAAGCTGGCGTGAAGACGGTCTATGAGAAGTATGACGGCTGGTGGGATACGCCCGAGCACAATATCGATACGGTCGAATTCACGCCGATTTCCTCCGATGCTACCCGCGTGGCCGCGCTGTTGTCCGGCGAACTCGACATGGTCTATCCGATCCCGGTTCAGGATATCAAACGCATCAATGACAATGCCAGCACGGTCGCGCTGACTGGTCCCGAACTGCGCACAATCTTCCTGGGCATGGACCAGATGCGGGACGAGTTGCTCCATTCTGATGTGAAGGGCAAGAACCCGTTCAAGGATGAGCGGGTGCGCAAGGCCTTCTATCAGGCCATCAATGTCGATGCGATCAAGCAGAAGGTCATGCGCGGCCTGTCCACGCCGTCCGCGATCATGATCTCCCCGCTTCTGTTCTCCAGGTCGGATGAATTCGAGCGCTATCCCTATGATCCGGATGCGGCCAAGAAACTGCTGGAAGACGCCGGTTATGGCGATGGCTTCACCGTCAGCATGGACTGCCCGAATGACCGTTACGTCAATGACGAAGCCATCTGCCAGGCCGTCGCGTCCATGCTGGCCCGCATCGGCGTGAAGATCGACCTGAATGCCCAGCCCAAGGCGAAATATTTCGCCAAGGTTCTGGCATCGGGCGGGTATGACACGTCCTTCTATCTGCTGGGCTGGACCCCAGGGTCCCTCGACAGCTGGAATATCCTGTCCAACCTGATGAACTGCCGCACGGAATCGGGCGAAGGCTCGCCGTTCAACCTGGGCGGGTTCTGCGACGAGAAGATCGATGCGCTGACCGGCGAAGTGCTGGTTGAGATCGACCAGGACAAGCGGGACGCCCTGATCGCCGAGGCCTACAAGATCAGCCACGACAATGTTTATTACATCCCGCTGCACCAGCAGGCGCTTGCCTGGGGTGTTGCGTCGAATATCGAGCTTGTCCAGCGCGCTGACAATCAGTTCAAGTTCCGCTTCATCAAGAAGAACTAACTTACGACACCCGTCAAAGATACGCTCCCGGAGCCCCGGGAGCGTATTTTCATACCAGACCCTAAAGAGCCGAAATGATTGGTTTTGCGACACGCCGCCTGATGCAGGCGATGATTGTCATGCTGGTGGTGGCCCTTCTCGCCTTCACCATGTTCCGTTTTGTGGGAGATCCCATCAACCAGATGGTCGGGATCGAAACCTCCCTCGAAGAGCGCGCGGCGCTTCGTGAAAAGCTGGGCCTGAACGATCCGGTGCCCGTCCAGTTCTTCAACTTCATCACCAAAGCGGCGCAGTTCGATTTCGGCACATCTTACCAGTTCCGGCAGCCCGTCTCCGAACTCTTTGCCAAACGCATTCCGGCAACGCTTGAGCTCAGCTTCACCTCCGCGCTGTTCGCGCTGGCCGTTGGCATTCCCATGGGGATCTATGCCGGGCTCAACCGGGAGTCTGCGATTTCCAGGCTGTTCCTGTCCGTGTCCCTGGTGGGCATCTCGCTGCCGACCTTCTTCATCGGCATTTTGCTGATTTTCCTGTTCTCGGTCACCTTGCAATGGCTGCCAAGCTTCGGCCGTGGGGAGACGGTGCCCATCGGCTCCTGGTGGACAACGGGCTTTCTGACCGTCTCCGGCCTCAAGGCCCTGGTGCTGCCCTCCATCACCCTTGGGCTTTATCAGATGACCCTGATCATGCGCCTGATCCGCGCGGAAATGCTGGAAGTGATCCGAACCGACTATATCAAATTCGCCCGCGCCCGGGGCCTGCCGGACCGGCTTGTCCATTTCCGCCATGCGCTCAAAAACACGCTTGTTCCGGTCATCACCATCACCGGCCTTCAGCTCGGTGCCATTATCGCCTTTGCCACGATCACCGAAACCGTGTTCCAGTGGCCGGGCATGGGGCTGATGTTTCTACAGGCGGTGCAAAATGTCGATATCCCGATCATGTCCGCCTATCTGTTGCTGACAGCCTTCCTGTTTGTCGCGATCAACTTCATCGTCGATATTCTTTACTTCTATATTGACCCGCGCCTGCGCGTGGGCCGGCCTTAAGGAGACCGTTTCCGATGTCCAACGTCTCCAGCAAAGACGCCGCCCAAGGCCGCCTTTCGAAGATAGTCGACAGTGACATGTTTCACGCGTTCCTGCGTTCCAAAGTCACCGTCGTGGCCGCTGTTATCACGCTGGTCCTGTTTCTGGCGGCGTTTCTCGCCCCCTGGATTGCGCCGCATGATCCGTTCGACCTTGCCTCCATTTCCATCATGGATGCCCGTGTTCCACCGCTCTGGATGGAATATGCCGATCCGCGCTTCCTGCTGGGAACAGATGATCAGGGTCGTGATCTGCTTTCGGGCATTTTATACGGCATGCGCATTTCCCTGATTGTCGGCTTCTGCTCCGTGTTTGCCGCAGCCGTGATCGGCATTTCCCTCGGTCTGGTCGCCGGCTATATGGGCGGCCGGGTGGATGCGGTGATCATGCGGATCGCCGATGTCCAGCTGACCTTCCCGGCCATCCTGATCGCGCTTCTGATTGACGGCATCACCGCCGGGATCTTTGGCGGGCTCGACCGGGATGTCTATGCGTTCTACATCCTCATTGTCTCCCTGGCCCTGTCGTTCTGGGTCCAGTATGCGCGTACGGTGCGCGGCTCGACCATGGTGGAGAAGAACAAGGAATATGTGCAAGCGGCCCGGGTGATCGGCATTCCCCCGGTCACCATCATGGCCCGCCATATCCTGCCCAATGTGATGGGGCCGGTCATGGTGATCGCCACCATTAATCTGGCGCTTGCCATTGTCACCGAGGCAACCCTCTCGTTCCTGGGGGTCGGCATGCCGCCCACCCAGCCCTCGCTCGGCACGCTGATCGCCATCGGCAACGATTTCCTCTATTCCGGCGAGTGGTGGATCGCCATTTTTCCCGGCCTGGCGCTTGCGCTGCTGGTCCTCAATGTCAACCTTCTGGGCGATTGGCTGCGCGACGCCCTGAACCCGAAACTGCGGTAAGGGCCCGATGAACGTTCTCGATATCAAGAACCTGACCGTCGAATTTCCCGGACGCAAATCCGTGTTTGTTGCGGTGGATGGGGTCAATCTGTCCGTGAAAGCCGGCAAGATCCTCGGTGTTGTCGGGGAATCTGGAGCCGGCAAGTCAACTGTTGGCAACGCGGTGATCGGCCTGTTGCAGGAGCCGGGCCACATCGCGGCCGGGGAGGTGCATCTCCACGGCCAGCGCATCGACAACCTGCGCGACAAGGACAAGCGGCGGCTGCGCGGCCGCAAGATCGGCATGATCTTTCAGGACCCGCTGACGTCGCTTGATCCGCTTCAGACGGTTGAATCCCAATTGGTGGAAACCATCCGCACCCATTTGCCGATGTCGGCCAAACAGGCGCGGGAGCGGGCTGTGGAATTGATTGACGCGGTCGGCATTCCGGACCCTGCCGAGCGGATCAAGCAGTATCCGCATCAGTTTTCCGGCGGCATGCGCCAACGCGTGGTAATTGCGCTGGCCCTGTGTGCCGAGCCGGAGCTGGTGATTGCGGACGAGCCGACAACGGCGCTGGACGTGTCCATTCAGGCGCAGATTCTGGAGCTGATGAAGAAGCTCTGCGCGGAGCGGAACGTGGCCATGCTGGTGATCACCCATGATATGGGTGTGATTGCCGACATCACCGACCATGTGGCGGTTATGTATCATGGCGAACTGGTGGAATATGGGGTGACGAGCCAGGTGCTGGGGGCTCCGGAACATCCCTATACCCAGAGCCTCATTTCGGCCGTCCCCCGCCCGGACATCAAGGTCGAGCGATTCCCGGTGGTCAATTATATTGAAAAGGCCAGCACCCCGCAAAAGCATATCGATATCTCGACCCATTGGCTGGGCAAGTCCCGTGACTATGAGAAAGTGTCCGGGCCTCTGGTTCAGATCCGGGATCTGGATATGCGGTTCGAGACGCGCGGGTCGGTTTTCCCGTCCCAGCGCAAATATTTCCAGGCAGTCAAGAAGGTCAGTTTCGACATCCAGCAGGGCGAAACCTTCGGAGTGGTGGGCGAAAGCGGGTCGGGCAAGTCGACCATCGCGCGCCTGATCACCGGGCTCTACCACCCCAGCGGCGGCTCGATCCTGTTCGGGAAGACCGAACTGACCTCCCTGAAGAACCGCAAGGAAGTGCTGGCCATGCGCCGGCAGATGCAGATGATCTTTCAGGACCCGTATTCGTCGCTCAATGCGCGCATGCGGGTGAAGGACATCATCGCCGAGCCGATCAAGTTCCACAAACTGGCCTCCAGCAACATGGAAGTCCGCCAGATTGTGGATGATCTTCTGGATCATGTCGGGCTGGGCGTCGAGGCGGGGAAGAAATTCCCGCACGAGTTTTCCGGCGGTCAGCGCCAGCGGATCTCCATTGCCCGGGCGCTGGCCACCCGGCCGCGTTTCCTGATCTGTGACGAACCGACCTCTGCACTGGATGTGTCCATTCAGGCGCAGATCCTCAACCTGTTGAAGGATCTGCAGGAGGAGCTGGGCCTGACCATGCTGTTCATCAGCCATGATCTGGCTGTCATCCGCCAGATGTGCAACCGGATCGGGGTGATGCGGCACGGTGAGTTGTGTGAGGTCGCCGAGTGCGACGCGTTGTTTGAAAACCCGCAGCATGCCTATACGCGCGAGCTTTTGAACCTGATGCCTTCCATGGAGCTTCTGTCCAGAGCCAATCTGGAAACGGCGTGACAGGGCGCGCAGGCGTTCAGCGGCCAAGGCCAAGACGGCGGCCCCGGTGAGAAACCAGAGCCGCCTTTTTCGGCTCTGCCTTTGGCTGACGGACATCAGGGATATCAGCGCAGCAGCCAGAACAGATCGTTTCTGCCAGAACGGGCTTGGCACGGTAATACCAACCGCACCTAACAAGATCTCGTCTGATGGCACGATCCGGTTTGCTGGCAAGGCGCGTTGCGCAGGACGGCCTGGTTGGCCGTTCAAGCGGCGCAACGCCGTCCGGCGGGCCGGTACGAGCCACCAGAGGCCGTGTTTGGGACCTTTCAGGTGCGGTTGGTATAACCTTTTGATCCAGAGTCTTTTTTGGGACTCGGGCGAGTCGCTCCCTTGACTCCCTGAAAGACCCCGATTCCCGGACCGAAGCCGTATGATAACCACAGGCGAGTCCGGACCCGGCAATTTTTGCCCCTGGGATCCAGGCCCGGAGCAGGGAGAGTAAAAACCTTACGTCCGGTCTCTGGTTGTCAAAGATTTCCGAAATTGTCCTTGGCTGAAAAACGCTCCGATAGAAATTAAAAGCCCTTGAAATAATAATGCAGGGAAAGCTTAACAGCGTTCCCTGCATTACAGTTTCAGGCAAAAATACCCCGTTTAAAGTATAACTCTACCTGGAGCCTTCAAATAAAAACGGCTCGGTCACCCAATACACACGATACAGTATAGACCCTGTCTGGCTGAGCAAGCCGACGCCAGCACAAATCATTGGCAGAAGTGACCAGAACTTGTCCAGAGCTGGTCCTCTATGCTCGTTCTGTAACCTTAAGTAGATTGCCCACACGGCCCCGGTTGCACATGCTTGGGGACGTCCGATGAGCACGTTCTTTCGTCCCCAATGCTCTGTATCGCCCGGATCCAGCAAACTGACTGACGTTACGAAAGCCGTCTCAAATGCCGAAAACTTCTTTGAACGCGATGACTTGGATTATTTCTATATGTTTCTCCGCGGGCTTCCTGATCCTGGCCATGCTTGAGGCGGACCAGGGCGCTCACCTTCCTTTTCAGAGTTTGTCCCCGCCCGGGCCGTTAAATGCCTTCTTTTTCAGCATGTTTTCGGCGCTTTTTGCGTTTCTTGGCCTCTCTTTCTCGTTGAATGAGCAGATTGGGCGCCTTTTATCCTTGTTGACAGTTTGTATCTCGATGTTTCTGTTTCTGGCGTCGTCCGTGCTGAAACACGTTGGTGGATTTGGTTCTGGAGCGGATGCACTGGCGCTTGCCGGGGCTTTCATGATGATATTGCGCACCCTTGGTGTTGCCGTTCTGCCGCCCCGGGGCGACCGGGACGGCCTGGTGGAGGCGGCCGGATCGGTGACGCTGGCAGGCACGGTGGGTCTGGCCTGGTTGCTGGCTGATCCGGTTTCAGCGCCGGCCGCGGCCGCGGCCAGTCTTCTCTTGTCCTGGCCAGTGCTGGTGGACGGCATCAATGCCTTTGCCGATACGGTGTTTCACAAGGCGGCCCGGGCCGCAGGGGTTCGGGATCTTGATCCATCCGCTCTCTCCCTGATTGGCCGGGCCCGCAACATCCTGATCGACAAGACGGCGGTCATGTCCGGCCCGGAATTGACGGTGACCAACGTGATGGCCTTCAACAACGAACCCAAAACCCTTCTGGCGGTTGCCGCCTCTGCCGAAGCCCCGTCCACGCACCCGGTTTCGGTCGCTTTGCGCCATCTTGCAGCCCAATGGCAGGTATCTGTCAAAACACCGGATCGGTTTGATCCGGCCCCGGGCCTCGGTGTCGTGGCACTGCTGGGCGGGCAGACCGTGGCAATCGGCACGCCGGATCTTCTGAAACGCCTGAAGATCGACAGTTTCACAGCCGACGCCATTGCACGGTCCCTGGAAGCAGACGGCAAAACCGTGCTGCGGGTGGCGGTTGGCGGACGTGTGGTGGGGGTGCTTGGGCTGGAAGGCACATTGCGCCAGGATGCGGGCGTTGCCGGAATGGCGCTCAAATCAGAAGGCCTGACCCCATGGCTGTTCACAAATGACAGCCCCAATACCCGGGAAGCCCTGGGGGATCTTCTGGGTCTTGGCCTGCCCAAGAACCCGCAGCCTGGGGAAACGGTGCATGAAGCTGCAGCCCGGCTGGCGCAAAGCGAAGGGTCCCTCGTTCTGACCCTGTCCGGTGACCGGATGGCTTTGGAGCTTTATGCAAGTGGTGCGTCCGGCAAAGATATGCAGAACGGCAGCCTGACACCGCTGGCGGTCAGCGACACCGATGATATCGGGGCTTTTCCGGCGCTCAAGGCTCTTGCCATGCGGCGGGACCGGATGGCGCTGCGCGCGCGGGGGGGGCTGTGCGGGCTCTGGGCCGCAGCCGGTCTTGCCGGTGCCTTGTTCGCATTGCCGCTGGTGGCGGCCCCGGCTCTGTTTGCGCTTTGCCTCTCCATTCTGCTGGCGTTTGCCCGGCTCGGCGCCACCGGGATCAGGGGGCTTCCGGCCCGGGCGTGATTTTCTCGCAATGTGAAACTGCTTTAGCGATTCCCTGCCTTTACAGCTTCCTGACGCTGGTGTTTATCGTTCGCCATGTGAACAAGAAAATCTGCGTGAGGGATGAGGCGCCATGAGCGACACAAAAAAACCGGCACTCCGGTCACAGGCCTGGTTTGACAATCCGGATAATCCCGGCATGACAGCGCTCTATATCGAGCGCTATCTCAATTTCGGCATCACCCGGGAAGAGTTACAGTCCGGCAAGCCGATCATTGGCATTGCCCAGACCGGCTCCGATCTGTCGCCGTGCAACCGGCATCATCTGGAACTGGCCAAACGAGTGCGCGAAGGCATCCGCGAAGCGGGCGGCATTGCCTTTGAATTTCCGGTTCATCCGATCCAGGAAACCGGCAAGCGCCCGACCGCATCGCTGGACCGCAACCTTGCCTATCTCGGGCTGGTGGAGCTTCTTTATGGCTATCCGATTGACGGCGTCGTCCTGACCATCGGTTGCGACAAGACCACTCCGGCCTGTCTGATGGCTGCGGCGACCGTCAACATTCCGGCGATTGCCCTGTCCGTCGGCCCGATGCTGAACGGCTGGCACAAGGGCGAGCGCACAGGATCGGGCACCATTGTCTGGAAAGCCCGCCAGATGCTGGCCGCCGGGGAGATCGATTACAAGGGTTTCATGGATCTGGTGGCGTCTGCGGCGCCTTCCGTCGGCTATTGCAACACCATGGGCACGGCCACCACGATGAATTCGCTGGCCGAGGCCCTTGGCATGCAGCTGCCGGGCGCCGCAGCCATCCCTGCGCCCTACCGGGAGCGGGGCGGGATCTCCTATGAGACCGGCAAGCGCATTGTGGAGATGGTGCATCAGGACCAGAAACCGTCCGACATCATGACCCGTGAGGCGTTTGAAAACGCCATCGTCGTCAACTCCGCCATCGGCGGTTCCACCAACGCGCCGATTCACCTGAACGGCATTGCCCGCCATTTGGGGGTGGAGCTGACCAATGACGACTGGCAGGCTCTCGGCCACGACATTCCGCTTCTGGTCAATCTGCAGCCGGCGGGTGATTATCTCGGCGAAGACTATTTTCACGCCGGCGGTGTTCCGGCGGTTGTCGCCGAACTGATACGCCATGGCAAACTGCCCCATCCGGAGGCCGTCACCGCAAATGGCCAGACAATCGGTGGCAATTGCAAGGACGTGGTCACGGACCTGCCCGATGTGATCAAACCCTATGACGCGCCGATGATGGAGCGGGCCGGGTTCATCAATCTGAAGGGCAATCTGTTTGACAGCGCGATCATGAAGACCAGCGTGATCTCGGAGGAATTCCGCACGCGCTACCTGTCCAATCCGGACGATCCTGAAGCCTTTGAAGGCCGGGCCATCGTCTTTGAAGGTCCGGAGGATTATCACCACCGTCTGGATGACCCGGCGCTGGAGATCGACGAATACTGTATGCTTTTCATCCGGGGCACCGGCCCGATCGGATATCCGGGCGGCGCGGAAGTGGTCAACATGCAGCCGCCTGCGGCGTTGATCAAACGCGGGATTACTTCGCTGCCCTGTATCGGCGACGGCCGCCAATCTGGCACCTCCGGGTCGCCGTCGATCTTGAACGCGGCGCCCGAGGCAGCGGCCATGGGCGGTCTGGCACTGCTCAAGACTGGCGACCAGGTGCGGATCGACCTGAACAAGGGCACGGCAGACATTCTTATTTCCGATGAGGAACTGGCGCAGCGGCGCCGGGATCTGGAGGCACAAGGCGGGTTCAAAGTCCCGGAGAGCCAAACCCCCTGGCAGGAAATCCAGCGTGGCATTGTCGGCCAGTTCGACCGGGGCATGGTGCTGGAACCGGCGGCCAAATATCAGGACATCGCCCATACCAAGGGTATGCCGCGCGACAACCACTGATCCTGGCAGAGGCGTTCTTGCGTTGCCGCGCAGTGGCGCCATGCCTTTTTCCACGGCAGCCCCGGCCATCAGCCGGGGTCCGTCCGGACGAAGTTCTGGCACCGGATGTGCGGATCTTTTGCATCCGGCAAAACAGGACTTGACGGTTACGTAAACGGCATGCTTCAAAACCCCCTCACCGGCACAAGCCGAACTCAGATGGGAGACTGAACATGTCCTTGGAACAGCTGACCGAAGGCGTCCGCGGGAAAGTCGCCGGTGGCGGCATTGAAGAAAGCGTCAAGTTTGACCTTGGCGGTGAGGGTGTGATTTTTTTGCAAGGCACTGAAGTTAGCAATGACAATGGGGACGCTGACTGCACCATCAAGATCTCACCGGACGATCTGGCCGAGCTTCTCTCCGGCGACTTGAACCCGACTGCAGCGTTTATGGGCGGCAAGATGCAGGTGGAAGGCGACATGAGCGTTGCCATGAAACTTGGCAGCATCGTTTAAGCGCCCTATTGCGGTTCCTGCCAACAGACAGCCGGTCCTTTGGGCCGGCTTTTTGTTGGCAGGCCTGTGTGACGCCTGGTCTGTGGCCAGGTGCGTGGCAAGACATGAAAAAGCGGCCGGAATGTTCCGGCCGCTTTGAAGTCTAAACAACAGCTGCGCAAGGCTTACTGCGTGATGATCTCCGGCCCCATCAGCAGGTAGGGAAGGAAGGTGGAGATCGCCGGCACATAGGTTACAAGCACCAGGAACACCAGCAGCACCAGCACGAAGGGTGCGGCCGCCTTGACCACCTGCACCAGGCTCATGCCGGTGATGCCGGAGGTCACGAACAGGTTCAGCCCGATGGGCGGCGTGATCATGCCGATTTCCATATTCACCACCATCAGGATGCCGAGATGGATCGGATCGACCCCCAGTTCGATGCCGATGGGGAAGACAACGGGGGCGACGATCAGCAGCAACCCGGAAGGTTCCATGAACTGTCCGCCGATCAGGAGCAGGATGTTGACGGCAATCAGGAAGGTGAACCAGTTGAAGCCGGCTTCTACCATCCAGTCCGTGATGACCTGCGGGATCTGTTCCGCCGTTAGCGTGTGCGCAAAAAGCAGGGCGTTGACGATGATGAACATCAGCATAATGGTGGTCTTGGCGGAATCGGTCAGAACCTTCTTGGTGTCCTTGTGGACCATGGCGGGAAAGAACTTCCAGACGATCAGGCCAAGGTTCCGTCCCCAGACAGCCCCGCCAGCGCTATAGGCCGCAGGCAGCTGCGCCGGGCCGAGGCCATGGCGCAGCATGGGATAGCCGATCAGGGCGGCGATCAGAACACCTGCGCTGTCCAGCCCGAAAAAGGCCCGCTCGGTCACGAGCGAGGCGATGCCGGACCAGGTGAACATGGCAACAAGGGCATAGGTGATCGTCTTGAACCCGGTCAGGGCCAGCGGACCGTCGCTGTCATTCAGCCAGCCGATACCTGAAAGCGGTCCCATGTCCCGGTAGACGAAGAGGGCGATCAGGCAGGCATAGACGGCGGCAACCGCAGCCGCTTCCGTCGGCGTGAAGATGCCCAGATAGATGCCGCCCAGGATGATCACCATCAGGAAGAGGCCGACAGCGGCTTCCGAAAGGGCGCCCCAGATTTCCCTGAAGCCGGGCCAGGGCTGCGCGGGCAGGTTCTTGACCCGGGCCATGACATAAATGGCGGTCATCAGCATCAGACCGGCAATGATCCCGGGAACGACCCCGGCCAGGAACATGCGGCCGACGGAGACGTTGGTTGCCGCGGCATAGACCACCATCACGATGGAAGGTGGGATCAGGATGCCGAGCGTGCCCGCATTGGCGATGACACCGGCCGCGAATTCCTTGGTGTAGCCCGCCTGGCGCATCCCGGCGATGGCGATGGTGCCAATGGCCACCACCGTGGCCGGAGACGAGCCGGAAAGCGCTGCAAACAGCATGCAAGCAAACACCCCGGCGATCGCCAGACCGCCCCGGATGGAGCCGACCGTGGCAATGGAGAAGCGGATGATGCGCCGGGCAACGCCGCCGGTCGACATGAAGCTCGACGCCAGAATGAAGAACGGGATCGCAAGCAAGGTGAAGTTCTGCGAGGCGTTGAACAGCTGGACTGCCACCGAACTCATAGAGTCATGGCTGAACAGTGCGATATAGAGGACTGCGGACAGGCCGAGGGAAATGGAGATCGGAACCCCGAGAAACAGGAAGCCGAAGACGAAGATAAACAGAAATGCGGTTTCCATCGGCCTAGTCCTTCAGCACGTCTTTGTTTTCCGCCACCAGATCCTCCGCCTCGTGGGCGGCGATGATGGCCTCTTTTTTCCCGAGAAGGATCAGCACAAAGGCCTGTGCGGCCCGGTAGGCCAGAAGAGCAAGACCGATGGGCAGAATGATATAGGGAATCCAGCGGGGCACCCGTTCGCGAATGCCAAGCCCTTCGGACATGAAGGCTGGCCATTTCAGGTCTTCCATGCCAATTGGCACTTTGTAGAATTTGGCGAAATAGGCATAGGCGCCACCGGTTGCGCCCTTGTTGTCCAGGCCCAGAAGGGCGCCGAACCAGCCCGCGTCGAACATCAGCACCGCATAAAGAACGGTCAGCGCAGCCCCGGCAAGAGCCGCGGCCCTGAAGAGCGGTTTCGGCAGGAGGTTGATCACAGCATCGACGCCTAGATGGGTGCCGATCTTGATGCCGTAGCTCATGCCAAACAGGATCAGCCAGGCAAACAGCACGCGGGTGAATTCTAGCGCACCGCCCCAGCCGGAATTGAACATGTAGCGGGCAATCACCTGGCTGAAGGTGACGAGTGTCATCAGCGCCAGCAGGATTGCGATGATATTCTCGTCCAGAGACGCGATTGTTCTCGGTGAAACCTGATCAACGGCGACATAAAGACAGAAGAAAGCGGCGGTGAGCAAGAGTGGCCAGTAATAGGCCAGGAACTCCGAACCCATGGGTCCCCCCCAATATGAATCGCTCTTGAACGAGCTTGTGTATGATTGAAGGAAGAAGGCCGTCCGGGCCTTCTTCCAATTTACGCAAGGCTTGGGATACCCGGGGCTTAGCTGCCCTGGTTGGAGGCCACCGCCGCGTCGATGACATCCTGACCGATATCGTCGCGGAACTTGTCCCAGACCGGTTTCATGGTCTTGACCCACTCGTCACGCTGCTCAGGCGTCAGCTGACGGACAACACCGCCATTTTCGATGATCTTCTGCTTGTTGGCTTCGTTGATCTCGGTGGAGCGGGCGTTGTACTCGTCGGAAACCTCGCCGAAGATCGTCAGGAACTGGTCCCGCACATCCGCATCCAGGCTGTCCAGCCATTCCTGGGAGGTCACGGCCAGGTAAGTCAGCAGCTGGTGGTTGGTTTCCGTGGTGCCGTCCTGCACTTCGAAGAACTTTTTGGTGTAGATGTTGGACCAGGTGTTTTCCTGACCGTCCACAACACCGGTCTGAAGTGCGCCATAGACTTCCTTGAAGGCCAGTTTCTGGGCATTGGCGCCCATGGCTTCGATCATGGCCACGGCAACGTCCGATGTCTGAACCCGGAACTTCAGACCCTTGGCATCGGAGGGCACCAGAAGTGGTTTGTTGGCAGAGAACTGCTTCAGGCCGTTGAACACGTAGCCGAGACCGACAAATCCATAGTCGGACATGGCGCCCAGAAGTTCCTGACCCTTTTCGCCCTTGGTGAAGGTGGTCACCGCATCCATGTTGGAGAACAGGAACGGCAGGTCGAACAGGCGGTATTTCAGCGTGTAGGACTCGAATTTCGACAGGGACGGGGCCGCCAGCTGGACATCGCCCAGAAGCAGGGCTTCCATCACTTTGTTGTCGTCAAAAAGCTGAGACGATGGGAATACCTGCATGCAGGCCTTGCCGTCCATCTCTGCGTTGATGCGTTTGGCAAGCGCGGTTGCCATTTCGCCTTTCGGGTGACCTTGCGCAGCCACGACATGGCTGAACTTGATGATGACTTCGCCGTCGGAGCACTCATCGGCCGCAAAGGCGGACGACGACATGGCGAAGGACGCTGCAGCCGCAGCGGCGATAACAAACTTTTTCATTAGGATGTCCTCCCAGACATATCAGTATGACGGCCGTTCGGGCCGGACAGCTTTTGAGCTGGTCGAACCTGTTTTGGCAAAACCTGTGCCAAATCTCCGCCAACAGCCTCAAAGGCCGCAAACCCAAGCTTAATCCGGCCTTGGGTGTCTGCGTATCCGGGGCTTTTCTTAGAAACCATTCCTGAGAATGGGTGGAGTCCGACACATGGACGCTGACCGATGTGTCGAAACCGACACATCGGGGCGCCTGCGCGGCTATTGCTGAAGACCCCCGCTTTTCAGGTCATGGCGGAGCGGTATGGCAAGCCGGTGCAGCTTGTCCGGATTGCGGATGACAAAGACCCGGGCAATCGTGCCGTCGGGTGCATATCCGAGGGTCAGGGCCGTTGCGAGGCCGGCGTCCTGAAAGACCACAATCCCGTGGAGCCCGTTAATCCCGAGAGGTTCCAGGCGGGCGCCGGACAGGAGCCGCCCCAGGATGCGTGCCAGGTATTTTGCAACCTTGTCCCGGCCTTCCAGAATCCGGCGCAATGCCGTGGCCTTGCCGCCACCATCGGATTGGAACTGCACCGTTTCGGCCAGCAACCCGGACAGGACCTCCACCGAACCGCTTTCCAACGCTGCGAGAAAAGCCGACAGCATGCGCTGCTGATGGTCCGGGCTGGGCATGTGGCTGGTGGCGGTGCCTTTGAGATGTTTGGAGGCGCGGGAGACCAGCTGGCGGCAAGCGGCGTCTGACAGGCCGAGGGCGGCAGCCACCTCAGCATAGGACTGGCCGAACACGTCCCGCAACAGATAGGCCGCCCGTTCCTTGGGGCTCAGCCGGTCCAGCAGAAGAAGAAAGGCGGTGGTGAGAGACTGGGCCCGGTCCAGATCCGCCTCCGGGTCTGAGGCCGCTTCCACCTGAAGCGGTTCGGGGATCCACGGGCCCACATAGTCGAGCCGTTTCCTGCGGGCCGCCTTCAAATCGTCCAGGCATCTGTTGGTGCAAATGGACGTCAGAAGCGCACTCCCGTTGACAACGGTGGATTTGTCAATATTCCGCCAGCGCAAAAACGTGTCCTGCACCGCATCCTCCGCATCGGCCATAGAGCCCAGCATGCGATAGGCAAGCCCGAGCAATCGCGGGCGTGCCCTTTCAAAGACAACACTGTCGGACGGGTCTGTCATCTCGTCTCTATGGTCTCAGTGATTGGAGATCTGCATCCGGTTCCACAGATTGATCATAGCCACGGCCGCTGTCATTGCACTGATGCTGGCCTCATCAAAATGAGCACGCAAGGTCTTCCGTAGAGGCGCATAGTCCATTTTCGGGTCAAGTTCCGTCAAGGCTTCGGCCCAGGCAAGAGCTGCTTTTTCCGCGTCGGTGAAATCGTCCACGTAGCGCCAGACCGTCAGCCGCTGCAAGCGCTCCTGGCGCTCGCCGTCTTGCAAGGCTTCGCTTGTGTGCATCATGACGCAATACGCACATTGATTGATCTGCGAGACCCGCAGATCCAACAAATGGCGCAATCCGGGTGACAGAGGTGACTTACCGATCTCGCCGCTGGCAGCCAGAAATCTCTTTAAGATCGAAGGAGCGAAGTCCTGATGGTGGATGGCATCTTGGTGTTTCATGGGTGTCTTCCGTAAGAAATTCGGGGAGGTGACACTTCCTTGACGAGTGAGCGCTGCAGTTTGTGACAGGCGCCAGGACTTTTCTGCTTCGAAGATGCGTTGCAACAATTCCAATGCTGGACCGGGATGTGTTTGCTTTTGCAGACGAAAGTGCCTTTCGTCTCAAGGCCAGACAAAGGCCTCACCCAAGAGCGGTGTCCTCCCGGCCGAGGCCGTATTTGCGCATTTTCTCATAAAGGGCTTTGCGAGAAAGGCCGAGACGCTCATAGGTGGGTTTGATGGCGCCGTCATTGCGCTGGAGTTCAGTGGCAATCAGAGCTTTTTCAAACCCGGCCACCTGATCGAACAGGCTGTTGCCCGGGCCGGCTGCCGGGTCTGGCTGCTGTTCCAGACCCAGCACGAACCGGTCGGCCACATTGCGCAACTCGCGCACATTGCCCGGCCAGTCCCGGGCCATCAGCCCGGACAGATAGGCGTCGCCGATATCGGGGATTTCCCGCCGGTAGCGGGCCCGTGCCTCCACAGCCAGATGCCGGAACAGCAGGGGGATATCCTCCAGCCGGTCGCGCAAGGGGGGGATGGACACATGGACCACATTCAGCCGGTAGAACAGGTCGAGACGGAAGCGCCCGTCCTTGCCGGCGGCTTCCAGATCCTCCTTGGTGGCCGCTATGAAGCGCACATCCAGGTCAATGGTCCGGTTGGAGCCGAGCCGCTCAATGGTGCGGGTCTCGATCACCCGCAACAGCTTGACCTGCAATTCCAGCGGCATGGATTCGATCTCATCGAGAAAGACCGTGCCGCCATGGGCGTGTTCCAGCTTGCCGATCCGCTGGCCGCTGGCCCCGGTGAAGGCGCCTTTCTCGTGGCCGAACAGTTCCGATTCGATGATTTCCGCCGGAAGGGCCCCACAATTGAGGGCCACAAAGGGCCGGTCCTTGCGCGGGCCTTCATCATGCAGCGCCCGGGCGACGACCTCCTTGCCCGATCCGGTCTCGCCCAGGATCAGGATATCCGCATCGGTCGCGGCCAGGGCCGTTACATTCTTGCGCAACAGGTCCATGGCCGGGGTGCGGCCGACCAGACGGCTTTCCAGCCCGGTCCTGTCGGCCAGTTCTTCCCGCAGCTTGCGGTTTTCCAGCACCAGACGCCGCTTGTCGAGCGCCCGCTCCACAACGGAGGCCAGATGGGCGACGGAAAACGGTTTTTCCAGAAAGTCATAGGCCCCGGCCCGCATGGCTTCGACCGCGAGCGGCACATCGCCATGGCCGGTGATCAGCACCACCGGCAGGGCCGGATCGATTTCAAAGGCCCGGCGCATCACAGCAAATCCATCCGTGCCCGGCATGCGGATGTCGGTGACCAGAATACCGTAAAACTCCCGGGTGATGCGCTCCAGGGCGGCTTCCGGACGGCCGGTGGCAAAGACGTTCTGGCCGGTCAGCTCAAGCCCCTGGCTGAGCGAGCCCCGGAGCGCGTCTTCATCGTCCACCAGCAAAACCGTTGCCTGATCCATCACCTTATTCCGCAGCCATGACCCTGGTATCGGCGGCCGGCAGGCGCATGGTGAAAACCGCCCCGCCGCCGTCGCGATTCGCTGCTTTCAGCGATCCGGAAAAGTCATGGACGATTTTATAGGCGATGGACAAGCCCAGTCCGAGCCCGGCGCCGACATCCTTGGTGGTGAAAAACGGGTCAAAGATCTGCGGCAGTACGTCTTCATCAATGCCGGGCCCATTGTCGGCCACATGCAGCACCGCCTCGTCCCCTTCCCGCGCAAGCGATAGGGTGATCAGTGGTGCGGGGCAGGACTGGACCGCATCAAAAGCGTTGGACAGAAGGTTGATCACCACCTGCTCCAGGCGGATATGCCCGCCTTCGACAATGATATCCTCCTGCGGCAGATCCACGGAGAGCACAAAGCCGCTCTGTTTGATCTGGGGCTGCAGCAGCAGCAGGGCCTCGTCAATCACCTGGCGCAGGGACACGGGCTTGATATCGGTGCCCGACTTGCGGGTGAAGCCCTTCAGGGTCTTGGCGATTGCGCCCATGCGCTTCACCATGCTGCCGATCCGGGTCAGATTCTCCCGGGCCTCCTCGGACCGGCCCCGGTCGATCAGCATCCCGGCGATTTCCGCATCGGTGCCGATGGCGGCAAGCGGCTGATTGTATTCATGGCTAAGCGCTGCGGACATGCGCCCAAGGGTGGCGAGCTTCGCGGCCTGGACCAGTTCCGCCTGGGTCTGGCGCAGATTGGCTTCGGCCTGCTGCCGCTCCCGCACCTCCCGTTCCAGATGGGTGTTTGCGCGGCGAAGTTCTGCTGTTCGGCTTTGCACCCGCCGTTCCAGCCTGAGGGCTGCAGCCCTGTTGCGGCGCTCGGTGCGCAGGAATTCCTGGCGGCGGGCCACAACAAGCCCCAGGCCACCGGCTGCGATGACGCAGACCAGAAGGGCGATCAGCATGGCCCAGCCCGATTGCTGACGCGCCTCGCCGATTTCCACCAGGGTCACGACTTTCCAGCCCAGAACCGGCACATTGGCGGCAAGCTGCATATGGGGCTTGGCCGCGTTGGCCCCCGGCAACAGAAGCTTCAACCGCCCCGGCAGGGCCAGATCGACAATACGCCACGTACCGTCCAGCCCGGCAAGGGACTTGCCGCGCAGCTCCGGCCGGTTGGAAACGACCACCTGTCCGGCCCTGTTCAGGGCCAGGATAGGGTCCTTGCTGAGCGCCCAGGCCTGTTCCACCTTTTCAAGGCTCACACGGACCGCAACCGCCCCCAGAAACCGGCCATTTTGGCGCAGTGGCGAGGCAAAGACATAAGACGATGGCGTCGCCGGCGTCCCGGGGATCAACTCCCGCCCAAGCTGGCCTTGCTGGACCTGGGTAAAGGCGCCGGGGATCATCTGCGCGTCGCCAAGGGCATGGGCCGGGACCTTGTGCTGGCTGGAGACTATCACTTGGCCTTCAGCATCCATCAGCCAGATTTCCTCTGCACCGGACATGCCGGCGGCAATGGCGGCAATGCCCGGCTGCATCGCATGCTGCTCGCCAAAGAAAAAATCCTGAATATCCGCACCCCGGGCCAGAAGCGGCGACAGCAGGCGGAACTTGTCCAGAAGACGTTCCAGCACGGCGGTCTGCACAGCCAGATTGGCCTCTGCCCGGGTGCGTGTCTCTGCAAGTGTGATCCGGAGGCTGGCCAAGCCGGTCAGAACGACAATGACCAGGGTGGTCACGACCACTCCGGCCCCGATGCCGATCTTGAGCCTGCGCCAGTTGGTGCGCCAATGTCCGGACCTGTGTCTGCGTGTCATCGCACCAGTATACGGGAGGATGCGGTTGTCCCAAAGCGCGCTGTGTGGAACGGCAGGTATTCTGCGCTTTCTCAAACGAGGCTGCGCTGGCGCCGGTCGATGGCCACACTCTTGATCAGCACGGTGACCTCTTTGCCGGTGGCCAGTTCCAGATCGGCAACGGACGCACGGGTGATGCGGGCGCGCAAGGTCTGGCCCTGCAGGGCACACAGGATTTCTGCGTAGGGGCCAGATTCTTCCGAGATGCTGGTGATCTTCGCCTGAAAGGCGTTGCGGATCGACAGGCCGGTTGGCGGTTCGGCCGCCAGCGCCACGTCCCGGGCCCGGATGCGCAGGCGCACTGTATCGCCTGCCTCGGCGGGAAGGTCCGGGATCTGCAGGATGGCTCCGCCAATATCGACAAAGGTCAGGCCCCAGGTGCTGTCGACCCGGTCCACCGTGCCGTGCACCAGCGCGCCCGCCTCGTGGCGGCCGGTGGCGCGGCCGAGATCGGTCCGGGTCAGCATGTCGGCCACCGGGCCATAGGCCGGCGTTGTGCCGTCCGACAGGATCACAAGCGTGCTGGACAGGCGCGCGACTTCCTCGATCGAATGGCTGACGTAGAGAATTGGCAGATCCGCTTCCACACACAGCCGGTCGAGATAGGGCAGAATGCCGTTGCGCCGGGCCTGATCCAGATTTGCCAGCGGCTCGTCCATGATCAACAGCTGCGGATCGGAAAGCAGCGCTCGGCCGATGGCCACCCGCTGCTTTTCCCCGCCTGACAGGGTCTCCGGTTTGCGGGCCAGAAGCGGCTCCAGCCCCAAGAGCCCGGTCACTTCGCCAAGCTCCCGCTTGCCCTTCCGTCCCCCCGCCCAGCGGGCATAGGTGAGGTTGGACTTGACGCTCATATGGGGAAAGAGGCGGGCCTCCTGAAAGACATGGCCGATCCGCCGGGTCTGAACCGGCAGATTGATGCGCTTGTCCGCGTCGAACAGGACCCGGCCATTGAGCACAATGCGCCCGCGTTTCGGCCGGACGAGCCCCGCAATCATATTGGTCAACGTGGTTTTGCCCGCGCCGGACTGGCCGAACAGGGACGTCACCCCGCCCGGACTTTCAAACCGGGCCTCAAAGGCAAAGGTGCCGATGTCTCCGGCAATATCAACCTCAAGCACGGGCGCCTCCTAGCCTGGCCTTCAGGCGGTAGGCCAGAAATTCGGAGGCGATCAGGGCGGTAAAGGCCACAAAGGCCGCAATCAAAGTCAGTCGGAAGGCGGCCAGATCGCCGCTTGGGGTCTGGGTGGCGGTGTAAAGCGCCAGCGCCAGTGTGCGGGTTTCGCCGGGAATGTTGGAGACAAAGGTGATGGTGGCGCCAAACTCGCCCATCGCCTTGGCAAAGCCCAGGATGGCGCCGCCCAGAATGCCGGGCAGTGCCAGCGGCAGGGTGACGGTCACAAAGCTGATGATCCGGTGCGCGCCCAGGGATTTCGCAGCATCTTCCAGTTTCGGATCGACTGCTTCAAAGGAGAGGCGGATCGGGCGGACAATCAGTGGAAACGCCATAACTCCTGCCGCCAGGGCTGCACCGGTCCAGGTGAAGGCAAAGCGGAGGCCAAACACCTCATCAAGAAAAGCACCCACCGGGCCCTTGCGGCCAAAGGCCAGCAGCAAAAGATAGCCGGTGACAACCGGCGGCAGGACGAGGGGCATATGCACCAGAGCATTGACCAGCCCATGGCCGGGAAAACGGCTGCGGGCCAGAAGATAGGCAACACAGATGGCGGCGGGCAGCGCAACGGCCAGCGCAACGGCGGCGACTTTCAATGTCAGAAGCAGAGCCTGCCATTCGGCGGGTTGAAGCTTGATAAATTCCACGCGCAGGCCCGGGGTTTTAAGATCACAGGACTGCCCCGGCAGGGCAGCCTACTTGATCTTATCTGTCACAAAGCCCAGGGAGCGCAAGATCTCTTGTGCCTCCGGGCCGGTGACAAAGGACAGAAACACGGTGGCCCCGGGCGCTGTGGATATTGTGGTCCGCGCCGCCAGATAGCGGATCCTGGGATGGCTGTCCTGCGGCAGTTCCACGACTTCGCTCACCTTGGGATCGATGGCCGCGTCCGTTCGGTAGACAAGGCCAAGGGGGGTTTCGCCCCTGGCAACGGCGGCAAGGGCGACCCTGACATTTTCCATCGGCGCCAGCTGTCCCGACACGCTCTGCCACAGGCCGAGGGTTTTGAGAGAGGCCTTGCCATAGCGCCCGGCGGGAACCGTCTCCGGATCGGCAATTGCCAGCCGCTCTCCGCCGAGCCTTTGGGACAGGCTGTCAGGTGAGAGGCGGAGCGGCGCGGCGCCTTCCGGCCCGACCAGCACAATGGCGTTGGAGGCAACCTCCTCGATGGAGGACTTTACCACCGCATCTTCTGCGGCCACATAGTCCATCCAGTCGGCATCTGCTGACAAAAACACGTCAGCGGGTGCGCCTGCGGCCACCTGCCGGGCCAGCGTGCCGGTTCCGGCAAAGGAAAAAACAACCTTTGTGCCGGTCTGGGCTTCAAAGGCGGTCCCGATCTGCTCCGCCGCCTCCCGCAGGCTGGCGGCAGCAAACACGGTTAGCTGTTCAGCCGAGACGGGCAGCAGCCAGGACAGCAGAAGAAAGCAGGTTAGTCCAAGACGGGCGAAACAGCGCATGGGTTTAGGCCGCACCGGCGCTTCTGCGGTCTGCCTTGATCATGTCGGAGCCTTTTTCCGCAATCATCACCGTTGGCGCATTGGTGTTGCCGGAGGTGATTTTCGGCATCACCGAGGCGTCGATCACCCGGATATTGTCGAACCCGCGCAGTTTTAGCCGCTCATCCACCACCGACCCCTCGTCCACGCCCATGCGGCAGGTGCTCACCGGATGGAAGATCGTGGTGCCGATCTCGCCCGCAGCCCGGCTCAGGTCTTCTTCGCTGATCAGATCCGGTCCGGGAAGATGCTCCTGCGGCTCGTAGGGCTGCATCGCCGGGGCGGACATGATCTTGCGGGCCAGGCGGATGGAATCGGCGGCAACCCGACGGTCCGCCTCCGCTGACAGATAATTGGGGCAGATCTCCGGCTGCTGTGTCTTGTGCGGAGCGGCGATATGGACATGCCCCCGGCTTTCCGGGCGCAGATTGCAGACGCTGGCGGTCATCGCCGGGAAGGGATCCAGCGGCTCGCCGAATTTCGACAGGGACAGGGGCTGGACATGGAATTCCACATTCGCCGTCTCAAAGGACGGGTCTGTGCGGGCAAAGGCTCCCAGCTGACTCGGGGCCATGGCCATCGGGCCGGAGCGCTTGAGCAGATATTCCAGCCCGATCTTGGCCTTGCCGTACCAGCTGCTGGCCAGCTCGTTCAGGGTGAGTACATTCTTCACCTTGAAAATCGGCCGGAGCTGCAGGTGATCCTGAAGATTTTCGCCCACATTCGGCAGGGCGTGGCGAGGCTCGACCCCGGCCTTGCGCAGAACATCCGGATTGCCGATGCCTGACAGTTCCAGCAATTGTGGCGAGCCGATGGCCCCGGCGGCCAGCAGCAATTCCCCGGCCACCGTTACCTTGGCAGGCTGACCGGCAACCTCCAGATCCAGGCCGGTGGCCTTGCCGGTTTCATAGGTGATCCGGTCCACATGGGCTTCGGTCACCACCTGAAGGTTCGGCCGGTTGCGGGCCGGGCGCAGGAAGGCCCGGGCCCCGTTCCATCTCCAGCCCGATTTCTGGGTCACCTGAAAATAGGCGGAGCCGAAATTGTCGCCGTCATTGAAATCCTGGGTCTTGGGAATGCCGGTCTGTTCGCAGGCGTCCCGGAAGGCATCCAGGATTTCCCAGGACATGCGCTGTTCTTCCACGCGCAGGTTGCCACCCTGCCCGTGCATGTCGTTGTCCCAGGCATAATGGTCTTCGGACTTGCGGAAATAGGGAAGAACATCGTCCCAGCCCCATCCGGTCAGTCCCAGCTGGCGCCAGTGATTGTAGTCCCAGGCCTGGCCGCGCATATAGATCATGCCATTGATAGACGAACAACCGCCCAGAACCTTGCCGCGCGGATAGAGAAGCGAGCGGCCGTTGAGACCGGGATCGGGCGCCGTCTTGAAGCCCCAGTCCACACGTGGATTGCCGATGCAATAGAGATAGCCGACCGGAATATGCACCCAGATGTAATTGTCCCGCTTGCCTGCTTCCAGAAGCAGAACTTTGACAGACGGATCTTCCGACAACCGGTTGGCCAGAACGCAACCCGCCGTTCCGGCGCCGACAATCACATAGTCCCAAGAACCAAGGTCGCGCATAGTTCCTCCTATCGGTTGTTTTTGCGATGGAGCACGGCAGAGGGGGGGGTCAACTTAGCCACATAGGGGAGGGCCTGCAACCCATCGCCGCGCCGGGCAGGCGGGGCGGTTTTGCGCTGTTTGCGACCTGTGCTTTCGTTTACCTCATCCTTACACAGCCTTGCGATTGTTGCGGAGGTTCCCTCCGGCGAGGCTTTTAAAACATGCCCAATTTGGCCCAACGCAGTCTGGAAGGCGGTTGTCTGGCTGTCTTCACCCTGCTTTGCCGTCTTTACCGTCCCGTGCGCGGCTGGATCGGCGGGGGTGTGCTGGGCGTGTTCATTGTAATGACCGCCGCCGTCGTTCATCTCTTTCCGGTTTCCAACTGGGACATGCTCGCCTATACGGCCGTTATGCTGGAACCGGAGATCCCGGACCCGCAAGCCCTGCACCAGCGGGCTTATGCGGCGGTGAAGGACAATATCCCGGCAGGCGCCTATGCAACCTTGACCGGCGACCGGCCCTACCGCATCCGTCAGGCGGAGGATGCGACGGCTTTCGCCACCATGCTCGGCTTCTACCGGCTCAAGATCCTTTATGTTGAAACCGCCCGCCTGTTGGCGCCCTTCACAGGGCCGGTGGAGGCGCTTCGGCTCATCTCGCTGGCCTCCGCCCTGGGGCTGGGCGGCGTGCTTCTGGTCTGGCTGGGGCGCAGCGGCTGCCTGATGTATGGGCCCGTCGTCGTGGCGCTGCTGATGGTCTCTGCCTTCGGCTATGCGGCCGAACTGTTGTCACCGGATCTCTACGCAGCCTTTTTCCTGGTGCTTGCCGCGCTGCTTTATCTGGAAAGGCTTGACCTTCCGGCCGCCCTCAGCCTCTTGGCCGCGTTTCTGGTTCGGCCCGACCATCTGGCCTTTATCGGGGTCTTTTTTGTGTTTGCGGCTATTTACGGTCCGGGCCGCTGGACCATGACTGCCTGCTTTGCCCTGTGCACCGGTCTCTATCTCTGGCTCACGAAAGGCGCGCATCATCCGGGCTGGTGGATCCATTTGTGGTTCACCCATATCGAATATGTGCCGACCCTTGAGGGTTTTGATCCGCCCTTTTCCATCGCCGCTTACCTCGAAATTCTGATGCGCTCAACGGTGCGCGCGCTGATGGGCTTCACCTGGCCTGCGGTGCTGTTTGCGCAAATCGTGTTTTTTGCCAGATGCCTCTCTGTGGAAGCCATGGAACTGCGTGCCAAGGTGCTGCTTTTTGCGGTGTTTGCGTCCGTCTGCGCGAAATATCTGGTGTTCCCGCATTACGAGACACGGTTCTACCTGCCCTATCTGGTGATCATGGGCATGATCCTGCTGACCTCCTGGCACCGGCAGCAGCGGCCGGTGTGAGCCGGCTCGCAAATCGGGTCGTCTTGGGTGGCTCCGTTTTTTATAGGTCTGTGGGTCCAAACCAATGGAGGCCTGCCCACAATGTTTCAGATCCACCCCCTGCCCGCTGACCCGTTCACCAAGCTTTTCGGCCTGTCCGATCGGCAACTGGCGTCGCATAACGTGCAAGCGCATATCTCTGACGGCCAGTTTCCCTGCCGCGTGTCACTGGAAGATGCGCCAGAGGGGGCACGGGTGCTGCTCCTGAATTTCGAGCACCAGTCCGGGGACAGCCCCTACCGCTCCCGCCACGCTATTTTTGTCCGCGACGGGGCTGTGGCGCGCCAGCCGGACGCGGACCGTCTTCCGGCTTCCATCTCCAGCCGTCTTCTGTCCGTGCGGGCGTTCAATGCCGCGCATGAAATCATTGAGGCGGATGTGATTGACGGGAAGGAGGCCATCCCGCTGATTGAGACGTATCTCGCCAATCCCGAGGCGGACTACCTGCATCTGCATTATGCACGGCGCGGTTGCTTCGCCGCCAAGGTCACCCGAGCTACACCCTGAACACACGCAAAAGGTGCGTTTTAACAAAAATCTTCCTTAAGGAGAGTTTTCCGGCCGGTGCCCAATTTTTTCTCTAAACTGGAACTGGTTTTTGCCGGTCTTGTTTGAAACCGTGTGCGCCGACAGCGGCACCGCGGACAAGAGCGGCAGAGCCGGACGAAACTGGTAAGGAGGATCGGACCATGCGAAGCGCAGCAGAACGGCGGACCGCTTTCAAGGCCCTGCATGACGGCGGGCGGGCGTTCCTGATGCCCAACCCGTTTGATATTGGCACCGCCCGCATCCTGGACGGGATGCGGTTTGAGGCCCTGGCCACGTCCAGTGCCGGGTATGCCTGGACCCGGGGTGTAAAGGATGCGGAAGGGCTGATCAGCCGGGAGGATGCCCTCGCCCATGCGGCCGATATCATTGGCGCAACCGATCTGCCGGTGAACGGGGATCTGGAAAACGGCTTCGGCGACAGCCCCGAGGCGGTGGTGGAAACTGTGAAAGGCGCCATTGAGGTTGGCCTTGCGGGCTGTTCGATCGAAGATTACACGGCAGATCCCAACAGGCCCTATTACCCGCTTGACGAGGCGGTCGAGCGGATCAAGGCAGCGGCGGACCTGCGCAACCGGCTGGCCCCGGATTTTGTTCTGACAGCCCGCAGTGAAGGGCCGGTCAGGACCCAGCATGAACTGGACAGGACCGTGACGCGCCTGAAGGCCTTTGCCGCAGCCGGGGCGGATTGTGTCTATGCGCCGGAACTGAAAGACCGGGACCAGATTGCAGCTGTGCTTGCGGGGGTCGGCGCGCCGCTCAACATTCTTGCCGGCCGCAAGCAGTTTCATCTGACCCGCAAGGAGCTCGCCGACCTTGGCGTTGCCCGGGTCTCGATCGGGTCCGGCCTTGCGCGGATCGCGCTCGGCGCGTTTTTTGCGGCGGCAGAAGACATGAAAGATGGGGGCTCCTTCGGCTGTTTTGAAAGAGCGGAAGGCTTCGCCGAATTTGATGCTTTCATGAGGGGCAGCGCATGACGCGGGACACAGAAACCGCAAGCCGGGAGGGGTTTGAACGCGCGGGATCGCAGGACGAAACGCCTCTGGTGGATCTCGCCCGGCGGGCCTATGAGGTCTTTATCCCGGTCATGAACGCCGTTCCTGCGCCGATGACGGCGGATTATGGCGCACTGATCCGGGAGGCTGAAGTCTGGGTGCAGCGTGGCGAGGCAGGCCACCTGGGGGCCAGCCTGGTGCTGGTGCCGCAGGACGCGTATTTGCTAATTGACAGCATTGCCGTTGACCCCGTCCGTCAGGGTGAGGGTCTTGGGCGGCAGCTTTTGGTCATGGCCCAGGACCGGGCCCGGGAAATGGGCTATGGGGAGGTGCGGCTCTACACCAATGTTCTGATGAAGGCGAACAGGGCCTGGTACAAACGCTCCGGCTTTGAAGAGACGGGCGAGGAACAGCGCGGCGACAAACGCATTGTGCATTTGCGCCGCATGCTGGCGGGGTAGGATACGGCAAAAGATGTTCGCCCTGCGGACTGGTGTGTCCAGAACGAAGCTTTGTAACAATTTCGGCTGGGGCTTCAGATCCGGACACCGGTCCGGGAAAGCGCAGCCAGAGGTTGGTTTTATTCCGGGCGTTCGCCGATATAGGCGGCGCGGGGGCGGATCTTTTCGTGGCTCTTATACTGCTCGAATGTATGGGCGATCCAGCCGGAGATCCGGCCCGCACAGAAGATTACCTTGCCCGCATCCTTGGGCAGGTCATAGACTTTTTGTATTACCGACAGGGCGAAATCGATATTTGGCGGCAAGCCAAACAGTTTGTCCGCCGCAGAAATCAGTTCCGGCAGGCGGGCCACAAAGGGCTGTCCGGCTTCTGTTGAGACAAGCAGGTCCAAAAGACAATCCGCTCTAGGGTCCCGTCCCTGATAGACGGAATGGCCGAACCCGGGCAGGGTCTCGCCCCGGGCCAGCCGGTCCGCGAACACGTCCTCAAAATCCGTCTCGGGCTGGAGAGTGGCGAGCCAGGCGGCTGCCCGGTCCGGCGCAGCGCCGTGCAGCGGTCCGAAAAACGCCCCGAGGCCGGACATCAGCGCCGCATGGAGTGGCGCCCGCGTGGAGGCTGCACAGCGCGCTGAAAAGGCGCTGGTGTTCAGCTCATGATCGGCAGACAGCACCAGGGCGGCCCGGATCAGTGACTTACCCGAGGATGACAGCCCATAGGCGTTGGCGATCTGGGTATGGACTGGCTGGTCCGAGGGCTCTGTTCCCAGAAGGGCGGCCACCGAATAGCGCAAAAGGGCCGCCGCCTTGCTGTGGAGCAGCTTCGGGGCAAGGGTGTAGGCGGCCTTGTCCTGAAGCGGCCAGGCGGCAAGGGCCATCATCAACCGGTCCAGCGGCGCCAGCCCGGCGGGCATTGGGGGTGCCGGATGCGGCACATTGCCGGCAAAGGGGTCGTCTTCGGAAGCCCAGAGCAGGGTCGCAACTGTTTCCAGGGTGGAGGTTTGGGCCAGATCCCGGGCTCTGCGGCCCCTGTACACCGGCCCGTCTTCGCTGATCAGCGTCAGTTCTGTTTCCAGCACCGGGTCCCCGCTCAGCGGGTGGGCGCCGGTATGGTCTTCCGCCTGGCGGCGGCCCTTCAGCCGGCGCACATCCGCAGCGTCATAGCGGCGTTTCTTGCCGGGACCGGCCACGGAGGCAATCAGACCCCGGCTGACATAGGCATAAAGCGTTGCGGGCTGGACACCGAGTTCGGCGGCGGCTTCCCGGGCGGAGAGGTAGATTGGTGTGCTCATATATTGATTGTATTAATCAATATTGATCAATTCAAGTTGGGTCCTCTTAGTGAGCGCAGCCTCAGGCAAACCAAAGGAGAGATCCATGACCGATGTGCCAAATCCCACCCGGATGACCCAAGACACCGCCGCCGGGCTGGAAGGGGTTGTCGCCGCCTTCACCCGCCTCAGCCATGTGGACGGTCAGAACGGCGTTCTGGTCCTGCGCGGACGCAGGATCGAGGACCTGGCCGGAAAACTGTCCTTCGAAGAGGCCGTCTCCCATCTGTGGCAGGACCACATTCCGGCAGACCCGGACCGCGTGAAACAGGCTTTTGGTGCAGCCCGGCAGACCGCCTATTCCCTGCTGCCGGTTCTGGAACAGGCACGGGAAACGCTGAGCGTCTATGAACGCATGCAGCTGGGGCTCGCCGCGCTGCCCGATGAGGGCACTGGGCAGGATGGTCTCACGATTTGCGGCGCCCTGCCCGTTTTTCTGGCGGCATCTTTCCGCCTGAAGACTGGCGCTCAGCCGGTGAAGCCGGATCCGGACCTGTCGGCGGCAGCCGATCTCCTGCGGATGCTGGACGGCACGCCCGCCGCCTTCAGCCGTATCAGCGCGCTCAACCGCTATCTGGTCACCATTCTCGACCATGGCCTCAACGCCTCCACCTTTACCGCCCGGGTGATCGGCTCAACCCTTGCCGACCCGAAACAGGCGGTGCTGGGGGCGATGGGAGCCTTGAGCGGGCCGCTCCATGGCGGCGCGCCGGGGCCGGTTCTCGACATGATCGACGCCATCGGCACGCCGGAGAAGGCCGGGGCCTGGATTGAAGCGGCGCTTGAGCGCAAGGAGCGGCTGATGGGATTTGGTCACCGCATTTACCGGACCCGCGATCCGCGTGCGGATGTTCTCAAAGAAGGGCTGAAGCTGCTGGGGCGGGACAGCCCAAAGGCCCGGCTTGCCGAAGAGATTGAAGCCGCAGCCCTGGCGGCGCTGAAAAAAGCCAAGCCGGACCGGGCGCTGCAAACCAATGTGGAATTCTATACGGCCGTGCTTCTGGATGCGATTGGCATTGACCGTAGCCTGTTCACCCCGCTTTTTGCGGTTGGCCGCACACCCGGCTGGTGCGCCCATATGCTGGAACAGCAGGAGACCGGCAAACTGATCCGTCCGGCCTCCCACTATGTCGGGCCGGTGCCGCAGTAGCGCTGCATGCCCGTGGCGCCGCCCCGGTTTGGCAACCGGGACGGCCCAGGCTCATTCGGCCAGTTCCGCCTCGCGCACGGCCAGTTCAATCTCGTTGATCAGCCCTTCTTCCAGACCGAGGCGGGCGGCCAGCATCTGAAGATAGGCTTTTTCCGCCGGATGGTCCGGGTTGATCGCAAGGCGGGAGGCAGCATAGATTTCGGCCGCTGTTTCCGGGCACGAAGCGCTGGCGACAATCTTGTCGAGATCCAGCGGAGCCCGCAATTCATCCATCAGAAATGCCTTGGCCTCCCTGTCGAGCCCGGCTTCGTCGATCTTGGCAAAGATCCGGTCCTGCTCTTGCTGGTCGATATGTCCGTCTGCCTTTGCGGCCCCAATCATGGCCGACAGAAGGGAAACGGCAAATCCGTTTTCGCCCCCGGGCTGCTCCGCCGGATCGAAGGCGGTTCCGCGCGGTGCCTCCAAGGGCACCAACTCGTCCTGCGGATAGTGCGGGCGCGGCTCATTTTGCTGGTTGGCCCGGTGGCCCTGATAGGCCTTGTAGGCAAGACCAGCCACCAGCGCAAGCCCGCCATAGGTCACGGCTTTTTTGCCCAGCTTGCGCCCGGATTTGGAGCCGAGCATCAGCCCAGCAAGACTGCCAAGCGCAAGGCCACCGCCCTGGGAAGTCAGGAAATCCTTGCCCTGCGACAGGAGATCCCCCGATCCGCCGCGCTGTGAGGGCGCACCAGAACGGCCGCCCTGCGGGCCTCCGGCCTGGCTTCCCAGAAACTGATCCAGCAAGGATTTTGCATCAAACATGTATGGCTCCCATAAATATTCCCGGTCAGGGCGGACGTAACGTGACCTAACAGATGGGACTTTTGCCCGCAGGTGCAAGATTGTGCTGGCGGATCGCATGGGCTAGCAAGCAGGCCTCCGCCATCTTTCAAGGGAAGCCGCTCTTGCCGCTATCAGGATCCAGGTTTTCTGCCGCCGTCCTTGCTGTCTTGCTGCCCGCTGCCGCACATGGCCCTGCCGCGCCCGCGCAGGCATCGGGTTTGTCCGGCAAAGCGGAGGCATATGACCCGGTTCCGCAGGAAGACAACGCAGCCTATTTCGGCGCGCTGGCGCAGACAGGCAGCAGCGCAACGGCAAAGCTCTACCGGTTTGTGCTGGACGAAAAACGTTCCGGCGCCCGTGCCATCTTCCATGTGGTTCAGGACCGGGGCCAGCCGCAAGGCGGGACTTATCCGACCTATGTGTTCAAAGTGGCAGATGGCAACAGTCCGCTGGTGTTGCTGGTCAAAACCACCGCCGGTAAGAAGCTTTACCTGGCCGATGGCACGCCGGCGCCGTCAGATTGTCTTGTGTCCGCCCAAAAAGGCTATTCGGATCTCTGCCTGTTAAACGGAAAGGGAGAGCCCGCCCCGGACCTGCCCGGCCTGCGCAAGGATGTCTGGTCGGATCTGATCAAACTGTTCGGGTTTTAAGGCAGGGAGAACCCGGGAGCAACAAACCGCCGCAAAGGTCAAGCTCCTGCGCGGTGCCGTCTCTTTTCAAGGACCCGTATCTCCCGCTCTCCCTCCTCTTGAGGAGGGCCTATGGACCGGCTCGAAAGAGGAGCGGCACACTCGGAACAAGGGGCGGAGCCTTCAAGACCGGCCTGCGTCCGCCCTCTGAATGAGGCGGAGTTTTGGTCGGCGGACGGGGGAGCATCAAGGATGCCGTACCAGTGAGGCCGCCCCTGCGGTCTGGAGGCGCAGTCGCAGAAAGGGCCGTCTTCTAACCAAGCGGCAGCAGATTGTCGTCTTTCAGAGTTTCCATGGCGATGGACGAACGCACATTCTGGACCGCTTCCTGGGGCAGCAGCTGGTCGTTGATGATCCGGCTCAGGGCCTTCAGGTCCGGCACCACGATCTTCAGCATATAATCCACATCCCCGGTCAGAGTGTGGGCCTCCTGCACCTCCGCCATGGCCGTGACCATGGTGCGGAACGTGCGCGCGTTTTCCCGGCTGTGGGCCCCCAGCGTCACCCCCACATAGGCCGTCACGGTGAGACCGAGGGCCTCCGGGTCGAGCGCGGCCCGGTAGCGCCGGATGGTTCCGCTCTCTTCCAGCTTCTGCCGCCTGCGGGACACCTGGCTGGCGGAAAGGCCAATCACGTCCCCCAGCTCCGAATTGGTCAATGCGGCATTTTGCTGGAGCGCCGCCAGAAGTTTCATATCAAAGCCATCAAGCGCGTATGTCATGCGTAAAGATCCATTTTGTTGCAAGTATTGTGCATATTATGACGCAAATACACGTAGTTTGCACACACCCTGCGCGCCGGGGCGGGCATTCTTCTGGTTCAGCATGTGACCACAAGGAGGATCAGCCATGGGACCGTTCCCGCACGACGCCCCGCCCGCCCGGATTTCGCAGGACAACCCTGCCGGGACCGACGGATTTGAATTTGTTGAATTCGCCCATCCGGAACCGGAAAAGCTGGACGCCCTCTTCCGCAAGATGGGTTATGTGCCCGTGGCCAGGCACAAGACCAAGGCGGTCACCCTCTACCGCCAGGGCGACATTACCTATGTGCTCAATGCGGAGCCCGGTAGCCACGGCATGACATTCGCCGACACCCATGGGCCGTGTGCGCCGGCCATGGCCTGGCGGGTGGTGAACGCACAGCACGCCTTTGACCATGCGGTGGCCAGGGGCGCGACGCCCTATCAAGGCGATGACAAAACGCTGAACGTGCCGGCCATTGTCGGGATCGGTGGATCGCTGCTTTATTTCGTTGACACCTATGGACCCACGGGTTCGGCCTATTCGGCGGAATTCGACTGGCTTGGTGAGGTGGACCCGAAACCGCAAGGGGTAGGATTTTATTACCTCGACCACCTGACCCACAATGTCTATCGCGGCAATATGGACACGTGGTGGGACTTCTACCGGGACCTGTTCAATTTCAAGCAGATCCATTTCTTTGATATTGACGGGCGTATCACCGGCCTTGTCAGCCGGGCGATCACCAGTCCGTGCGGCAAGATCCGCATTCCGCTGAACGAGTCCAAGGACGACACCAGCCAGATTGAGGAATATCTGAAAAAATACCAGGGCGAAGGCATTCAGCACATCGCGGTTGGCACAGACACACTCTATGACAGCACCGATCAGCTGGCCGCCAACGGGCTGAAATTCATGCCCGGCCCGCCGGAAACCTATTACGAAATGTCCCATGACCGGGTTCAGGGCCATGACGAGCCGCTGGAGCGCATGAAAAAACATGGAATCCTGATTGATGGCGAAGGGGTCGTGGATGGCGGCATGACCAAGATCCTGCTGCAGATTTTCTCCAAGACCGTGATCGGGCCGATCTTCTTCGAGTTCATCCAGCGCAAAGGGGATGAAGGCTTTGGTGAAGGTAATTTCCGGGCTTTGTTCGAATCCATCGAGGAAGACCAGATCCGCCGGGGCGTCCTGGCCACGGAAGCGGCTGAATAACCGGCTTGCCGTTTGAGATTGGCATCAGACTGCCCCGGCCCGCAGGTGCTCGCGCTTGCGGGCCGGGGCTTTCGGGTAGAAAAACAGATGCAACCCATTGTTGACTAAGTGATTGTGCCACTTGATGTTTCGAAAAAAGTTTCGAGACCGACCATGAGCTAACGTATTGATTTTTAACACTAACCTTTTTGACCATCGGAAAGGTGCAAACTTTTTTCCCGATATTTCCATTTTTCTTGGAAGAACAAGGACCTCGGTGGGTTCTATAGTCAGAGGCTGCCGTGAGGCCCTCTGTTGCATTGTCTAAGCACACAAACTTTCACCTCCGCGTTTTGCGCGGAGGTTTTTTCTTGGGCAAATCGTCTCCCTCTCCCGCTGGCGGCTGAACTGGACATTTGCTGCCTGGGCCAAGGTTGCTAGGGTGCGGGAAAGGCACCGGCGGGCCGGGTTGCCTGCGAAGGGGAGACAGGATGTGGACTGGGCAAAACTGATTGATTGCAACCGGTTGCGGGATTCGCGCTATGTGGAGCGTCTGCACCGGCCGATCTATGTTCAAGATGTCGACCGGATCCTGTTTTCCGCCCCCTTCCGGCGTCTGGCGAACAAGACCCAGGTTCATCCGCTTTATGAGCATGACCACATTCACCACCGGCTGATCCATAGCATCGAGACCGGCAGTGTCGGACGCTCCCTCGGATTGAAGGTGGGCGACTGGCTGGAAGAGCAAGGTCAGATCGAGGCGGATGACAAACACATTGTTTCCGGCATCGTCCAGGCGGCCTGTCTGGCGCACGACATTGGCAACCCGCCCTTCGGCCATTCGGGTGAAAAGGCGATCGGTCAGTGGTTTGCCGAAAAGATCGAAGAAGACGGATCTCTTTTCAACGGCCTGACGGAGGGCCAGCGCGCGGAACTGACCGCCTTTGAAGGCAATGCGCAGGGGTTCAGGATCTTGACGCGCCTTGAAATGTATCGAAATGACGGCGGCATGCGCCTCGCCCATGGCATTTTGGGGGCGTTTGCAAAATATCCGGTAACGGCCGGCATCCAGACCAATTTGGCGTCAGACTATTGCGGCCTGAAGAAATACGGGCTCTTTGAAAGCGAACTGGGCCTGTTTGAAGAAGTGGCCGGAAAGGTCGGCCTTTTGGAAGAAAGGTCGGTGCATGGCAGGTGGTGGCGACGCCATCCGCTGGTTTTCCTCGTCGAGGCGGCCGACGACATTTGCTACAATATTCTGGATCTTGAAGACGCCCATACATCCGGCGACTTCACCAGCGAGACGGTCCTGGAGCATTTGGATGCCCTCTTTCCGGCCTCCAATCATGATCTGTCGGACAGAACCCCGGAAGAACGGATCGCTTATGCACGGGCGCGGGCGATCGGAACGTCGATTGATGCCTGCGTGGAAGCGTTCAAGGACCAGTACGGTGCGATCATGAACGGGACTTTTTCCCGGTCCCTGATCGATGTGTCCAGCAAGGCCGCCGAATTCCGGGCCATGGAAGAGCTGGCCAACACCCGGCTTTTCACGACAGCGAGAAAGTCCGAACTGGAAGTCCAGGGCCGCAACGCCTTGCGCACCGTGCTGAACGGTGTCTTCTCGGTCTATCAGCAGCTGTCCCAAAAGGGCTGGGACGCGGACAAGCTGGATTCCTATCACCAGCAGCTGATCGGCAGCGCCTATGTGGATGTGCGCGATGTCACTGATGCCTATTCCGCGGCCCATTCGCTGGCCGATTATGTCTCCGGAATGACGGACCGCTTCACCTTGAAAATAGCGCGCATGGTTTCCGGAAACTAACCGTCCTAACCCTTGACCTTTGCTTCCAGTACGTCCCAGACCATCGCCGCCACATCAGGACCGCCGAGTTTGCGGATGGCGCGGATGCCGGTTGGGGCTGTCACGTTGATTTCCGTCAGCAGGCCGTCAATCACGTCAATCCCCACCAGAATGAGGCCCTTTTCCCTCAAGGATGGCCCAAGACGGGCGCAGATCTCCCGCTCCCGGCCGGTCAGGTCGCTGTCGGTCGGGGCGCCACCGCGCACCATATTGGAGCGCAGGTCCCCGGCCGCCGGAACCCGGTTGACGGCCCCGGCAAAGGTGCCGTCCACCAGCAGAATCCGTTTGTCGCCATGTTTCACATTCGGCAGGAATTTCTGGATTACCCAGGGCTCGCGGAAGGTGGCATCGAAAAAGTCGTAGAGCGATCCGTAATTGAGATCGTCCCGCGTGATGCGGAACACAGCCGCCCCGCCATGGCCGAAAAGCGGCTTCATGACAATGTCGCCATGCTCTTCCCGAAAGAGATCAATCTCCGCCCTGTCCTTGGTGATCAGCGTGGGCGGCATCAGGTCGGGAAATTCGGTGACGAACAGTTTTTCCGGAGCGTTGCGCACTTGCGCCGGATCATTGACGACAAGCGTGTGCGGGTGGATCTTTTCCAGAAGATGGGTGGCCGCAATATAGGACAGATCAAAGGGCGGGTCCTGGCGCATAAGCACCACATCCATCTCACGCATGTCCCGGCGCTGACGCGCACCAAGTGTGAAGTGGTTGCCCTTTTCATCGCGCACTTCAACCGGTTCCAGCGCGCACATGACCTCGCTGCCGCGCAGGGCCAGCCGGTCAGCCGTATAATGGTAAAGTTCATGGCCGCGGGCCTGGGCTTCCAGCATCATCGCAAAGGCACTGTCGCCGGCAATGTTGATGGTCGAGATATGGTCCATCTGGACCGCTACTTTCAAAGCCATGTGGCAACTCCCGGAGGATGCGCGATCCACGCTGGATCAGCTGATGGCCACCTCCACCGGATGACTATCAAAAAGAGGACCGCTTTCAAAGATATGCCCGGGACCAGGGTGTAACGGCCCGTTCCAGGGGGATTTCAGAATGGTTGGTCCAGATATGCGGTGGCCGGACCGGTTTGTCCAGAGGACCGTTAGAGAGAACGGCCCGCAAAAGCTGCGCGAACTGCGGGATCATCGGGGGATCATGAAAAAGCATCGAAAGCGTTTTCAATCCGCTCCGGCAGGGCCCAGGGCCGGACAATGACAATGTCAAAGCGCAGCGTATAGAAACCGGCCTTTGGATGCTCGGTTACAAAGATCTTGGCAGCTTTCGTGATCCGTCTTTGACTGGCCGGGGTCACCGCCTCCAGCGCGGCCAGGCGGCTGCGGCGGGCCTTGACCTCGACAAAGGCAACGGTCTTGCGCCTTTTGGCAATCAGGTCGATCTCGCCAGCCTTGGTCTTGTAGCGGTGTTTCAGAATGCGCCAGCCGGTCAGGCGCAGATACCAGGCGGCCCAGGTTTCCGCTGACAGGCCTAGCGCATGGGCCTTCCGGCGCCGGGCCGTGTCCTTGGACCGGCCGCTCTTGTTTGGGGCCGTGGCCATCTCAACGATCCCCGGACTTCAGATCGAGCGCCCGCTTGTAAAGGTCGTTCCGGTCAAGGCCGGTGGCTTTTGCAATTGTTTTGGCGGCCGCGCTCACGGGCATACAGGTCAGGGCCTCGCGCAGCAGGGCGTCCACATTTTCCGCCGGTGTGTCCGGGGTCTGCGGGGCGGGCGGGCCGATCAGAAGAACGATCTCCCCTTTCACAGTCCGGCCGTCAAAGCGTTCGGCCAAATCGTGCAACGGCCCCCGTTCGAAGGTTTCAAACCGCTTCGTGACTTCCCTGGCCACCACCGCCTCGCGCTCTGCGCCCAGATGGTCGCGCATCAGCTGGAGGGTCGCGCCGGTGCGGTGGGGCGATTCAAAGAAGATCAGTGTGGCCGGACTATCGGCCAGTTCCTCAAGGCGTTTGCGTTTCGGGCCGCCCTTTTGCGGCAGAAACCCGGCAAAAAGAACGGTGTCGCTCGGCAGGCCGGAAGCAACCAGAGCGGCCAGCGGCGCCGACGCTCCGGGGATCGGCACCACCTTGTATCCGGCAGCCAGAACATCCTTCACCAGCCGGTAGCCCGGGTCGGAGACAAGCGGTGTTCCGGCGTCGGAGACCAGGGCAACGGGCTGCCCGGCTTCAAGACCAGCCAGAATTTTGGGGCGCTGCTTGTCCGCATTGTGCTCGTGATAGGCCAATAGCGGGGTCTTCAGGCCGAATTTCTGGGTCAGGGTCGCGGTCACGCGGGTGTCTTCACAGGCAATCATGCTGGCAGCGGCCAGGGTCTCCAGCGCCCGCACTGTGATGTCGCCCAGATTACCGATCGGTGTGGAGACAATATAAAGCGCGGGCTCCAGATTGGGTGCGCGGAAGGCGTGTTCGGACAGGCTGTACCGGTTCTTGTCTGCCGGTGCTGCGGGTGAGTCGGTCCCCATGGAGCCTCCCTTGTGGCCGGGCGCAAAAGGCGCATTTCTCCCCTGCGCTACCTCCAGCGGAGGGGCGATGCAAGGTAAATCCACTGTTCATGAGGCGTATGTGCGGTGGAAAAGCCCCTTGAACTGGACACATCTGCAGTGAATACGTAAGTCTTTGAAAGGTTGCGGAGCGGCGGAGGCTGCCCCTCTTTTTGGCTTAAACCACGGGACAACATCGTGCAGCAGCACAGACGGCACTTTCTGAAAGCAGCGCTGGCCGGGGTCAGCACGGTCACCTTGGCGGGCTGCATGGGCTCCACACTTGGGTCTCTGCCGGGAGACCAGGTGCAGCCGAGCCTTCAGCCCCAGGTCACGGGCGAAGTGCTGGGCACGGGCAGCGTGCGGGTGGGCCTGCTGCTGCCTTTGTCGGGCAGCGGCAACAATGCGGCCATTGGCACGGTTTTCAAAAATGCCGCCTCCCTGGCGCTGCAGAGCTTTCCCAATGCGGATGTCCAGCTGCTCGTCAAGGACACGGGCGGCACGAGCGAAGGTGGCCGTGCTGCTGCACAGGCCGCCATCTCCGAGGGAGCCGAGCTGATCCTGGGACCTGTCTTTTCTGCCGCTGTTGCCGGAGCGGCCACTGCGGCACGTGCGGCCGGTGTCCCGGTGATCGCCTTTTCCACCGACACATCGGTGGCAACCCGGGGCGTCTATCTGTTGAGTTTCCTGCCGGAAACCGACGTCAAACGCATCATTGGCTATGCCACCAGCCAGCAGAAGCGCTCTTTTGCAGCGCTCATTCCCGAAGGCTCCTATGGCGCTGTGGCAGAAGCTGCGTTCCGTCAGGAGGTTGGCAGGGGCGCGGGCCGGATTGCCACCATCCAGCGCTACAAGATGACCGGGGGGGATACCTCCGATCTGGTTGCGAAAACCACCGCCCTGAAATCGGTCATGACCAGCATTGATGCCTTGTTTGTACCTGCCGGGCGAAGTGTCCCGGCCCTCGTGGTGCAGACGCTTGTCAGCCAGGGCGCCAATCTGGGCACGGTCAAGCTGCTTGGTTCCGGCCAATGGGACACGACGCAGGTGAAAAACACCCCGGTTCTGGCCGGGGCCTGGTTTGCGGGTCCGGAAGACAAGGGCTTTCAGGCCTTTGCGCAGCGTTATCAGAGCAGCTATGGCGCGGTGCCGCCGCGCAATGCCAGCCTTGTCTATGATGGGGTCACCCTGGCCGCCGGTTTGATCCGGTCCGCCGGTCCCCAGCGCTTCCAGCCGAGCATTCTGACCAACCGGGACGGCTTTATCGGGATTGACGGGCTGTTCCGTTTCAGGTCCAACGGGATGAACGAACGGGGCCTTGCGGTCTATCAGGTGACGGGCAAGGGCGCGCAGGTGATCTCTCCAGCCCCGCGGGATTTCCGCTCGGGGTCTTAACGCCTGCCGCAGCCGGGGGACGGGGTCATGCTCGAAGGCAAACAGATCGTCTTGATCATCAGTGGTGGCATTGCCGCCTACAAGTCGCTTGACCTGATCCGGCGCCTGAAGGACCGGGGTGCCCGGGTTGTGCCGGTCATGACCGGCGGGGCGCAGGAATTCGTCACACCCCTTGCGGTCGGAGCCCTGTCAGCGGAAAAGGTCTATTCTGAGCTCTTTGACCGGGATGCGGAGCAGGATGTCGGCCACATCCGCCTAGCCCGGGATCACGATCTCATTCTGATCGCCCCGGCCACCGCCAATCTTCTGGCCAAGATGGCCCATGGCATTGCCGATGACCTGGCAACCGCGATTTTGCTTGCAACGGACAAGCCGGTGCTTGCTGCTCCGGCCATGAATCCGAAAATGTGGCAGAACGAGGCGACCTTGCGCAATGTGGCCGTTCTGGAAGAGCGGGGCATCCGCTTCACCGGTCCGGCCCGGGGGGAAATGGCGGAAAAGGGCGAGGCTGGTGTCGGCCGCATGCGTGAGCCCCTGGAAATCGTGGCCGCAGCAGCCGCCGTTCTGAGAGATGATGGCCTCCAGGCGGGGCAATTGCCGCTGTCCGGCCGCCATGTGCTGATCACGTCCGGCCCCACCCATGAGCCGATTGACCCGGTGCGCTATATCGCCAACCGGTCCTCCGGCAAACAGGGCCATGCGCTGGCCACTGCTGCCTATGAGGCCGGGGCGCGGGTCACGTTGATCTCCGGCCCGGTTGGTCTCACAGCGCCTGACAATGTCGACACGGTTCAGGTGGAAACGGCCGCGCAAATGCTGGCTGCGGTTGAGGCCGCGCTGCCGGCGGATATCGCCATCATGGCCGCAGCGGTCGCCGACTGGCGGGTGGCCGCAGAAGGGCCCCAGAAACTCAAGAAGGACAAGAGCGGAGATCCGCCCGCGCTGCAGCTTGTCGAAAACCCGGACATTCTGGCCACCATCGGGCACCATGACCGTCTCCGGCCAAAGCTGCTGATCGGCTTTGCCGCCGAAACCCAGAATCTGATCGACAACGCCCGCGTCAAGCTGGCGCGCAAAAAGGCGGACTGGATCATTGCCAATGATGTCAGCCCGCAAACGGGCATCATGGGCGGCGATGTGAACCGGGTCCGCCTGGTAACGGCCACCGGCGTAGAAGACTGGCCGGAACTGGGCAAGGCGGAGGTGGCCCGGCAGATTATCGCCCGCGCCGCCGCCACTGTGCAGGGCAGCTGATCCGCACAAGGGGGCTGAACGCTTTCCAACATCTAATGCTACAGACTTATCGGCCGTTCCTCTAGGTCACGGATCGGGGTCCGGGATGGCAGTCAGCCCCCTGAGCCTTGGCTGTCCCGGCCACAGAGCCGGGACCCGGGCCGCCAGCGCGGCCTGTTTTTCGCAGGACCACCTTACCAGGTGCGGCGCGGACCGGTGTCGATATGATAATGTCCGGATGCATAGTGTTTATAGCCGCCGACTTCCGGCTGGGCCTTCAGGAAGGCGATGACGGAGGATGGGTTTGCGCTGACGGAAAAATCCACCGCCTGGCAATTCAGGTGATAGGAATTGCGGGCCCCGCCTTTCCACCAGTTCTCCAGCCACCAGCGTTTGGTGGAATGAACGGTGACCTTGCCATAGCGCCGTGCGACCCGGTTGAGCACCTTTTTCAGCTTGCGCGGCACGCACCAGGACGTGTCGTCATAGTCAATGGAGCTGTGGGAGCCGGTCGCCCAGCCAAGTCCGGTGACCCCGGCCACAGTGCCGCATCCGGCAAGGGCAAGGGTAAAGCCGATTAAGAAGATCCAGGCGAAGGGGCGCTGACGCATGACGGCGGGCCTTGTCTAAAACGGTTTGCGATGTCCCCCAAGGCACAAGAATGCATCTGATTTTATTAAAATTATCATGAAAAACGTGGTTAACAGGAATGAGAAACAAATGTTTCAGTATATCTAATAATCTGATACAAATGGGGCAAATGCCTCTTGAAGCGTCTTGTATCCGTTCAGGTGCCACGTCATGTCCCATGTCTTTCCCCGTCACACCAAGTCCTCCCCGCCTGTCGCGGTCAGGGGAGAGGGCTGCTACATCATCGATGCCGATGGAAACCGGTATTTTGACGGGTCCGGCGGGGCAGCGGTCTCCTGCCTCGGCCATAGCGACAGCGATGTGATCCGGGCCATTGAGTCGCAACTTGGCCAGATTGCCTTTGCCCATACCGGGTTTTTCACCAGCCAGCCTGCGGAAGATCTGGCGGACCTATTGAGTGCGCAGGCTCCGGGGGTACTCGACAGGGTCTATTTCGTCTCCGGCGGGTCCGAAGCGGTCGAGGCGGCCCTGAAGCTCGCCCGCCAGTATTTTCTGGAAAAAGGAGAACCTGGGCGGCACCGGGTGATCGCCCGGCGCCAAAGCTATCACGGCAACACGCTGGGGGCACTGGCGGCGGGAGGCAATGAATGGCGCCGGGCACCGTTCCAGCCGCTCTTGATCGGCACATCCCACATTCCGGCCTGCTACGAATACCGGGGCCGGCAGGAGGGGGAGAGCGCCTTCGACTATGGCCAGCGGGTGGCCGGGGCGCTGGAAACAGAAATCCTGCGGCTCGGGCCGGACAGTGTGATGGCCTTTGTCGCCGAGCCGGTGGTTGGCGCAACGGCCGGAGCGGTCCCGCCGGTGGCGGGGTATTTTCAGAAGATCCGTGAGATCTGCGACAGATATGGTGTGCTTCTGATCCTGGACGAGGTCATGTGTGGCATGGGTCGGACCGGCACCCTGTTCGCCCATGAGCCAGACGGTATTTCCCCCGATATCCTGTGCATCGCCAAAGGGCTGGGGGCCGGCTACCAGCCGGTTGGCGCCATGCTGTGCACGGCAGAAATCTACGGGGCAATTGAACACGGCTCGGGCTTCTTTCAGCACGGCCACACCTATCTGGGCCACCCGGCCGCCTGCGCCGGGGCCCTTGCGGTCGTGCGCAAGCTGTTAGGCGGAGTGGCCGCGCGGGTCACGCCCATGGGTGATAAACTCCAGGCCGCCTTGAGCGATGCGTTCGCCCAGCATCCGCATGTGGGGGATATTCGCGGGCGAGGCCTTTTCCGGGGCATTGAGCTGGTTCAGGACCGGGAGACGAAAACCCCTTTTCCCCCGGAGCGTGGGGTGAGCAAAGCGCTCAAAAAGGCGGCCTTTGAGGCCGGCCTGATCTGCTATCCGATGAGCGGCACAGTTGACGGCGTCCAGGGCGACCATATCTTGCTGGCTCCGCCTTTCATTCTGGAAGACGCGCAGATTGACGAGATCACCGGCAAACTCGAGACAGCCTTTTCGAGGATCTTTTCAGGCGCAGCGTGAGGCCGCCGGGGTCGTAAGCCCCGGCAGTTCCTTGCCATCACAGACCAGTTCCGCATGGACCCAGTCCCGGAAGAGGCGCACTTTGCGGGATGTCCGGTTGGCGGGAGAATAGCTCAAGTACCAGCTCTCCCCCTCCACTTGGCAGGTCAAGTCAAAGGGCTGGACAAGCTGACCGGTCTCCAGCGCGTGTTTGCAAAAATAGGGGGTCAGGATTGCAACGCCCTGACCGGCAATGGCCCGATTGGCTTCCAGGGCCTGCGAGCCCATGCGCGAATTGGGCGACCGGCTCAAATCCGGGTCCTTTACGCCAGCGGCATCGAACCAGATCTGCCACCAGGGATCTTGCGGGTCGACCAGGGGCAGATGCAGCAGATCCGTCGGGTCCTTGAGCTCTGCCACCGTTGCGGCAAGTGCCGGGCTCAGCATCGGGGAGAACTCGGCTTTGACGATTTCGTGGGCAATCCAGTTTTTGGGCGGGGCCTTGCAGGCGGAAACCACAATATCCGCGCTGTCGAATTCGGGACTGGCATAAGGGCCATAGGGTAGGATGCGCACGGCAAGATCCGGGTTCTGCATCTGAAAGTGCACCAGCCTGTGCGCCAGCCAGTTGACCGCGAAGGTCGTGTTGCTGGAGACCACCAGCTGGCCCGCATTCTGGCACGCAATGTCCTCAAACGCGTCGCGCAGCCCCTGAAAGGCATCGACGATCCGATCCGCCAGCTGGGCGCCACGTTCCGTCAGCTCGATCTGCCGGGCCTTGCGAATGAACAGCGGAAATCCGAGGCGTTCTTCCAGAAGCTTGATCTGGTAACTGACCGCCGCCTGGGTCATGCCCAGCTCTTCGCCGGCCTTTGTGAAACTGAGGTTCCGGCTGGCGGCTTCAAACGCCCGGATGGCGGGAAGGGGTGGTAAGCGGGTTTCCATGCATAAGCACTCCTTATGATAGCCCCTTGAGCTTTCGTTCGTCTTCCACTGCACAATAGCCGATAGTCCTGCCAGGTTCATCAGGAGTTTCAGTTATGTCACGGCAAAGTTCGTCTGGAAGCAGGGCGCTTCCGGGGGCCTCAAAAGTGTTTCAAGCCTTAGCCCGGCTTATTGGTGGATTTTTTTCCAGCCCGCGCCGCGTGCCCCGCAAACGCCTCAAGGCGCACAATCTGCCGCCCGAATTGATGCGCGATATCGGCCTCACGGAAGATGCACCCCACGGCCTGTCTCTGGAAGAAAAATGGCGCCTTGAGATGGAGCTGCAATCCAAGTGAGGAAGGAGCGGATGTTCGGCCCGTCGCCTAAAGCAACAGCGCCCACACGGTTGCCGCCAGCATGGCCAGGGCCATGAAGATGGTGATGGCCCGCATGACCGGGCCGTCGCCGATCAGAGCCAGAATGGAGACACCGGCAAGGGCCCAGAGCGAGTGAAACACCAGCCCGCCCAGGGTGAAGCCGCTGACCATAATCATAGCGTTTTCATGGATGGAGAGCCCGTTCCCCGCCAGAAAGGTTGAAAACGCCGCCAGATTCATGGCCCAGGTTTTCGGGCTGAGCGGATGGATCAGAAGCCCTTCCCAGAAGCTTGGTTCGGTCACGACCCCTTTGGGTTTGATGGTGAGCGAAATGATCCGCCAGGCCAGATAGGTCATATAGGCCATGCTGAGACCCTTGAAGAGGCTGACGGCAAGGCCCCCGGCCGCCATGAGATGTCCAAGCCCATAGGCAACGCTCAGCTGCAGGGTGATGGCGCCTATCTGGGAGGCCACAATCACGGGAAACGCGGTCTGGTATCCGGCAGACGCTCCGATGGCCAGAAAGGTCAGGTTTCCCGGCCCCGGTGTTCCGGTCATGACAATTACAAAAATTGCAAAGGCGAGCAGCGTGGCAGCGTCCATGGATAGTCTCCAGAACAATATGGATACAATCGATACAAAGCGAAGGACATACTAAGTGTCTTGAGAAATTGTATCCGTCAATGTAAACATTGTCCTCATGACAATGTGGATTCCGAAGATCGATCAGGCTGGCGGTCCGATTTATCTGGCCATTGCCGATGCTCTGGAAACGGATATCGGCCGGGGCGTCTTGAGCCAGGGAGACCGGCTGCCGCCCCAGCGTGAACTCGCCTATCAGCTTGGCGTGACGCTTGGCACCGTGACCCGGGCCTATGGCGAGGCAGAGCGGCGCCGCCTGGTCAAAGGCGAGACGGGGCGGGGCACCTATATTGCCCCGGAAACCCACAAGGTCTCGCCGCTGGTGCCCCTGGAAGATGAAGAGGGCATTTGCGACCTGGCGCGCAATTTCGCCTATCCGCATCTCAATCCCAGCTTGTCCGAAGGGCTCGTGCGCATGGCGGGCACGGCCGGAATCGACCGGCTGAACGGCTTTGTGCCGTCCGAAGGGCTCAAAGCCCACCGGGAAACCGGCGTTCTGGTGTTCAAGGATTATGGGCTGGAGGCCGATCCGGCGCGTGTGGCGGTGACATGCGGAGCCCAGCACGGCATCCAGGTGACCTGTCAGGCGCTGTTCCGCAGTGGAGACGCGGTGGCTGTTGACCGGTTCACCTATCCCTCCATCTTCTCTTCCCTGGCCAGCCTGGGCTTGAAGCCGGTGCCGGTTCCGGCCCTGCGCCGTGCCGATGGCGGGTTCGGGGCCATGGACCCGGAAGCGCTGCGGCTTGTGGCCCGCTCCCATGGGGTCAAGGGCGTCTTCCTGATGCCCAACATGCAGAACCCGACAACCCATACGATGTCCTTGGAGGAACGCTCCGATCTGGTGGCCGTGGCCCGCAGCTGTGAGCTGAAAATTGTCGAGGACGATCCCTATACGCCGTTCTTGAGCGACACCCTGCCCGCCTTCGGCGCTCTGGCGCCGGAGCGGACAGCCTCCATTGCCAGTATCTCCAAGGTCTGCTCTCCGGGCAGCCGCATCGGCTTTGTGCACGTGCCGCAGCTCTTTGGCGATTCCATCCGCAACAAGATTGGCGAAAGCACCTGGATGGCCTCCCCGATCACCGCAGAGCTGATCGCAGGCTGGGTCCGCGACGGGCATCTCTTCAAGACCTTGCGGGTGAAGCGCAAGGCCAATGCGGTTCGCTTCCGCAAGGCCCGGGAGACCCTGGCCCCCTACTTTCTGCAAGGGGATACAAATAAGGTCTTCGGGTGGCTGCGCCTGCCGGACACCGTTGATCCGGATGCGGTGCAGGCCGCGCTCGGCCATCAGGGGATTTCTGTTCTGTCCTCCCGCTATTTTCAGGCCAAGGGTCAGGCTCAGGCCCCCTATCTGCGCCTGACCTTCGGCTCGGAAGAAAGCGATGAGCGTTTCTCTGCAGCGCTGTCAAAGGTCAGGGCCACCATTGACCAATTGGCCGAATTGCCTGCCCTGACCCGGCCCGTAGGATAGGCCCTCTTTGACAATCCGGGCGATCCGGCCGATAAGCCCGGCAGAAAACGGGACCTCCGGCCGCGCTCCGGCGCGCAGGAACAAAGGTCCGGGTGCCCCCGGCGAGGTCATGTGGTGTTCTGGCCCAAACGCAAAAAACTGCTTCAGGCACGGGTCTGCGATCCCAAGGCAAACCCCTTTGCCGTCTTTGAAGACGCCGGTGTTGCCATTGGCGGGCGGACCATCCTGTCCGGGCTGAGCCTTGCCCTGAGCGAAGACCGGATCGGGGTCATCGGGCTTAACGGCTCGGGCAAAAGCACCTTCGTGCGCCTGCTCAACGGATTGCGCCAGCCGTACAGCGGCCGGCTCACCCTGTTTGGCGCCGATGCCGCGCAAGCGGCCCCCGAATTGCCGCGCCATGTGGGCTTTGTCTTTCAGAACCCGGACCACCAGGCCATCTTCCCGACGGTGGAAGAAGAAATCGCCTTCGGCCTGACCCAGCTCGGCCACGGCAAGGCGGAAAGCCGGGAAAAGGCCCTGGCATTCCTTTGCGAGCATCGCTGCGAAGCGCTTGCGCCCCTCCCCATTGCCGAGCTGTCGGAAGGCCAGAAACAGCTGGTCTGCATTCTCGCGGTTCTGGTGATGGAGCCGCAGCTTCTGGTGCTGGACGAGCCCATGACCAGCCTGGACGGGCTGGTCACCCGCCGCATCCGCGACAAGATCCTGTCCCTGCCCCAGAAAATTGTCATGATCAGCCACGATCTTGATCATCTGGCCGGATTTGACCGGGTTCTCTGGCTGGAAGAGGGGCGGCTGCGTATGGATGGCCCGCCGCACACGGTGTTGAGCGCGTTTCAGGCGGATCTGGACCGGCGTGCGGGCGGCAAGATGGAGTTGGCTGCCCTGTGATCCCGATCTATCTCACTGGCAACAGTTTTCTGCATCGCTGCCCCGCCGGGCTGAAATTGCTGTGCGTTGCGCTGGCAAGCGTGGCTTTGTTCCGGCTGGAAAGCCTGTCCGTGTTTTTGGGGCTTCTTTGTCTTGTGCTGGCGCTTTATGGCAGCCTTGGCCGGAAAGGTCTCGCGCAGCTCACGGTTCTGAAAGGCCTCGCGGTGTTTCTGGCCGCCTTGCTCGTCATCCACGGGCTGTCGGGAACCTTCTGGACCGGCGTGAATGTGCTGTTGCGGCTGACGGTTCTGTTTCTGGCGGCCCATCTGGTGTCGCTCACCACCCGAATGGACGACATGCAGGCGGCGGTCCTGCCGCTGTTCAGGCCGCTTGCCTGGATCGGCCTGCCACCGCAAAAACCGGCTCTGGCCATGACCCTGGTGCTGCGCTTTGCCCCCCATATGCTGCAGATCCATGGCAAACTGAAAGACGCTTACCGTGCGCGCACAGGCCGAATCTCCTCGTGGAGAATGCTGCCGCCGCTTGCTATTCAGTGTCTGAGGCTGTCCGATCACGTGGCCGAAGCCCTGCAGGCCAGAGGCGGCTCGCAGGGGCTCGCGGCCCCCAGTACGGCGCCCAGTACGGCCCCCGGCGCTGCCTTAAGTGCGGCCTGCCCGGGGCAATCCCCTCGAAGGTCAGGTGGCTCGAGGGCCTGAAAAACGAAAAAGGAATTGGGCCAATGCCCGCCCCGGAGCAGCTTCCGGATAAAAAACATAAACTGGAGACACCCCAAACATGACTGACCGCTCCCTTGTTCATATTGCCTTTTACGCGGCGCTGATTGCTGCCCTTGGTCTGGTGCCGCCGGTCATGATCCCGTTTCTGGGTGTGCCGATCACGGCCCAGAGCCTCGGAGTGATGCTGGCCGGGATTATGCTTGGCCCGGTGCGCGGGGCATTGGCTGTGCTCTTGCTCTTGTTCCTGGTGGCGCTGGGAGCGCCATTCCTGGCCGGCGGGCGCGGCGGTCTCGGAGTGTTTGCGGGCCCCTCGGCCGGCTTTTTGATCGGCTTTCCGGTGGGGGCCTTTGTGGCTGGCTGGATCATGCAGGTGACTGCGCAGCGTAACATTCTGGTTTCGGCTGCCGCAGCGGCAGTGGTTGGCGGGATTGGCGTGGTCTATCTCTTCGGCATTCCCGGCATTGCCCTCATGGCGGGAGTTCCTCTGTTGAAAGCAACGGCTTTGAGCGCGGTCTATATTCCCGGGGATCTGATCAAGGTCGCGATTGCTGCCGTTATTGCCCAGACGGTTGCGCGCGGCCTGCCCGGTGCAATTCTCTCGCGCAGCTGAGCCAGGAAGGCGGGTCAGAGGTACGATGGGCTTCGTCGGTGACAGTCTGGACCGGCTGGCCGGGGACGCCCCGGGACAGCCGGCGCTTGTCTGCGGCAGTCTGCATCTGACCCGCCGGGCCTTTCTGAACCGGGTCCGCGCGGCCGGGGCCCTTGTGGCCTCGCGGGCACCGCAGGGTGGCCGGGTGGCCCTGACCTTGACGGATCCGGCGGCCCTCTTGATTGCCTTTCTGGCCTGTGCCCGCCAGGGCCGGGTCGCGCTGGTGCTGGACCCCGCCTGGCCCGGGACGCACCGGGCCAAGGTGCTGGCAGCCGTTGCCCCGGACGCTGAGATCGGGGACCAGCTGTCCGCGCAGATATTGCAAGGAGATGCAGCCGCGGCCCGCCCGGCCCCTTCCAGGCCGCCTGCAGCAGGCGATCTTTTCTATGCAGGGTTCACCTCTGGCTCCAGTGGCGTGCCCAAGGGCTATGTGCGTTCCCACGGCTCCTGGCTGAAGAGTTTTAAGGTTACGCTCCAGGAATTTGGCCTGGCGCCGGACAGCCGGATTGTCATTCCCGGCCAGCTCTCCCACTCCTTGCATCTTTATGGGGCCGTCTGCGGGGCCGTCAGTGGCCAGGAGGTCGTGCTGATGCCCCGGTTCGACCCGCGCGCCATCCTGACGGCGCTGCGGGGAGCGAAATCGGGCTCAGTGCTTTATGCGACCCCGACCCAGCTGCATTTTCTGGGTGAGGCTGCCCGCCGCTCCGGTCCAGTGACCGGCTTGCGCCAGGTGCTGGCAGGCGGCGCCAAATGGCTGGATGAAGACCGCAAGACCTTGAGGCAGCTCTTTCCCAATGCGGCGCTTTATGAATTTTATGGGGCGTCCGAGACCAGCTTCATTACCCTGTCGAGCCCCCATGAGCCGGTGCCCGAGGGCTCTGTTGGCCGGGCCGCAAAGGGCGTCGAAATTGCCATCGGCAACCCGTCAGCCCCCTATCCCCCGGACAGTCCCGGGGCCATCTGGGTCAAAAGCGGTCTGCTCTTTTCAGGCTATCTTTGCGGCACGGCACCGGACACGCGCTGGCAGGACGGCTGGCTGACCGTCGGTGATCACGGCGCGCTGGACCGGAACGGCTATTTGCGTCTCACCGGCCGGGCCAGCCGGATGATCGTTACCTCGGGCCTGAATGTCTATCCCGAAGAGATTGAGGCGGTTCTGGGCGCGCATCCGGCGGTGGCCGTGGCGCTTGTCACCGGGATCTCAGATCCGGTGCGCGGCGAGCGGATCGAAGCCTTGGTTGAATTGAGGCAAGACCTGCCGGCCCCTGAAAGGCAGCTTCTGGCCCATTGCCGGATCCAGCTTGCCAAGGGCAAGCTGCCCCGCAAGATCCATATCCGCCAGCACCTGCCGCTGACCCCCGGCGGCAAGCCGGATATCCAGCGCATTGTATCCTCACTGGAGCTGGAGACGTGACGGACCGGCCGAAGGCGGTGATGATCGCCGCCCGGCGGACGGCGGTCGCCCCGCGCGGCGGTGCGCTGAAAGCCTTTCAGGCCGATGAGCTTGCCGCGCCGGTGTTCTGCCAGCTTCTGGCGGATGCGGGTCTGTCTGGGGATCAGGTGGATCAGGTTCTCTTGGGCAATGCGCTTTATGGCGGCGGCAATCCGGGGCGTCTTGCAGCCTTGCGGGCGGGGCTGCCTGACACTGTTCCAGCCCTGACCTTGGACACCCAATGCTGCGCCGGGCTCGACGCCATTGTCTTGGGGGCCCGCCTGATTGAAGCCGGATCAGCCCGGATCGTGCTGGCGGGCGGGGCGGAAAGCTTCAGCCGGGCGCCTTTGCGCTACCACCGGCCGCGCACCCCGGAGGAAGCCCCTGCGCCCTATTCCCGACCGCCCTTCGCCCCACCGCCCTTCGCTGACCCGGACTTGACAGACGCCGCCGCCCGCCTTGCGGCAGAGGATGGTGTTTCCAGAGAGGATCAGGCAGCCTATGCTGTTCGCTCCCATGACAAGGCCCGGGCAGCAGCTCCCTTTTGGGCTGAGCGCCTGGTGCAGGCAGGCGGGGCCTTTCCCAAAAGAGACAGCTTTACCCGGCCGCTCAGGACCAAGGCCGCGCTCCGGGCGCCGGTTCTAGCAGGGCGGCAGGCAACAGGGTTGACGGCCGCAACAATTGCCTGTGAGGCGGATGGGGCTGCGGCCGTGCTTCTTGTCTCAAGCGCTCTGGCGGCAGAGGCCGGGTGGTCCGGCGTCCTTGTCAGGAAGGGGCTGTCCCTGGGTGGCAGCACGGGCCAACCGGCGCTGGTTCCGGTTGACCTGGCGCGCCGCCTTCTGGAAAAAACAGGGCCCGGATCAGTCCGCCAGGACCTAGGCGGGATCACCGCTGTTGAGTTGATGGAAGCCTATGCGGTGCAGGCATTGGCAACGGTGGCGCGCCTGTCTTTTGGGAAGGAGACCCTCAATAGCCTGGGCGGGGCATTGGCCAGAGGCCATCCGATCGGGGCGTCGGGGGCCATTCTGGCCGTTCATCTTTATGAGCGCTTGCGCCAGCAGACAGCCTTGGATCCAGGTGCTCCGGCGCTGGGTCTGGCCCTGATTGCAGCGGCGGGAGGCCTGGCCAGTGGCCTCCTGGCAGAGGGTGGGTTTGCAAAGGTGGATAAAGAGTAACGCCTTGAGAAAATAAAGAAAAATTCATCTCATGAAACTTTTTTCGCTTTTTTGCATTTTTTTCGCTCACGGCTGTTGACGGTCATGCTTGGTGTGCGTATAACCGCGCTCATCGACGGCGGCAACGTCGCTGGCGACAGGGTTTTGCGACCTTACTTCCGGAA